>JAQYFM010000119.1 GCA_028723145.1 Spirochaetales bacterium
CTTCCTGCTTTATCTGAAAAGGACTTCACTGTAGATGAAGAAAAAGAAGAAAAGGTTGAAAAGAAAGTTATCATAAAAGAAGAGAGTAATAGCGCTAATACCGAATTAACAGATGACGATGAAGAGTGGCTAAAAGCTCATGGATTATCATGATTAGCCACTTCAAAGCTCATTCTATCACGAGTTAAAATAGTTTCAGGAAATACTTCCTTAGCTTCCTCTAACAAAAGCTTTAACTCCTTATCACTATAGCGAGGTGAGTAATGCTGTAAGCATAGCTTCTCAACCTCACCATCTCTTGCAATCATGGCTGCTTGACTAGCAGTCATGTGTTTTTTACTAACAGCATCCTCTAATAAATCATTAGAAAACATTGCTTCACAAAATAAAATATCGGAAGAGCGAACGTAGTCAGAGATTTCAGGGAAATACATGGTATCAGTGACATATGAAAACTTTCTACCCTTCCTCTTTTCTCCTAATATTTCATTTGGATGAACAACTTCACCTTCTGTATTTATTACATCCTCTCCCTTTTGAAGTTTTCCCCAAAGTGGTCCCTTTGGTACCTTACGATTAATCGCCTTTTCAACATTAAATTCGCCTGGACGTTCCTTTTCTACAAAAGAGTATCCAAAGCATTGTTTTGTATGCTTTAAAGCAAAACAATTAACATAATATTCTTCACTATCGATTATTACCCCAGGGTTAACTGGTATAACAGTAATAGGATAGTTAATATACATATCCAAAATCTTCCTATTTGATTCAATGTAATCAGCGAGTCTTGCAGGTCCATATATGTAGAGAGGCTCTGTTCTATCAACTTGACTAGATAGCATCAATAGTCCAGGAAGCCCAGTTACATGGTCTGCATGCATGTGTGAAATAAAAATAGAATTAATTTGCTTCCATCTTAAATTTAATAGCTTTAAAGATACTTGGGTGCCCTCTCCACAGTCAAAGAGAAATAACTCTCCCTCTCTGCGAAGTAATGCACTAGTTAAAAAACGTCCTGGAAGTGGCATCATACCACTTGTTCCTAAAGAAAATACTTCAAAGCTCATAGAAAGATATTAAATAAAAACTCCATTATGTTACAAGGCTTAAAGTGCTGCTTTAATATCACTAAAGATCATCTTTTTGAGAGAAAATCTTAATGAAATAACAGAAGAGAGTATCAAAGCACCACAAAGTAGCAATATTGTAGTAATTGGTATCGATACATTAAACGATAATACATAGTTTGATAAAAAAGGATATTTAGTACTATCTAATGATGAAAGAAGTGGAATTATCAAATATGAAAGTGCTATTCCTAAAACACATCCAACTACTAAAGCGATATTTACAACATTAATTGTAATTTTTCGATAGGCATTAATTACCTCGTCCTTTTTTACCCCAAGAAGTAATATACCAGCTATATCCCTTCTATCACGCTCAACATATTCACTTGAAATAGAAATTGAAAAGAAGCCCGCTAAAATGCCAACCAAGATAACAATTGCATCAAGTAATGACACAGATCGAATTATATTTTCATATATAGAATAGTAAATTGTTTTATATGAGGCTGCTTTTATTCCACATTCTTTAATTTGTTTTAGTACCTCATCTTCTCTTGAGGTATAAATTTCATATGAAATATTTCCATCAACCATTTTTCTTGGTGCAAATGCAAGGTGAGAGTCAAATTCACCATAACCTGAGTGGTATAAGCCAGAGATAAAACAATAAACCGGTCTAGCCCTTCCTTCTTCTTTATCAAATATTAATACCGATACTTTATCACCTAGGCTAACACTAAGAGAATTTGCGATGGTTTTTGATAAATATACACTATTAAGTGTTGTATTGTTTTCAACTGTTTCTAAGTTTAATTTGTCAACTTTTTCTTCAAAAAAGTAATCACTACCAACACCCTTTAAATTAATTAGTGCAGTGGATGAAGAGCTTGCAATCATTGCAGAAGCAGAAGAGACTTCAAATACTTTTTCATCCTCCTTAAAGACTATGTCTTCAAGAGAGGAATAAGCAGTAATATTACCACTTCCAAGGTATACTAATGTATCCTCAATAGCCTTTGACATTGATGAGACAAAAATAAGCGCAAATACTAACACCACCATAATAAATACTATTAACAGTGATGGTAAATACGACTTTATTATCCACGAAAGAGATTGGTTTCTTCCCGTCTTTCGTTCGCAATAACTCTTTGATGCCTCATTCATACAAGTGTTAATCCCTTATGTTCTAGTACATATTTTAACTGACACATAGATGCAAAATCAGGATTATGAGTTACAAGCACCAATGCAGTATTACGGTCAATAGTTGCTTTTAATAGTAGGCTTTCAATCAACACAGCACTCTCCTCATCTAGTGCACCTGTTGGTTCATCTGCAAAGATAACATCTGGTTCAGTAATTAATGCTCTTGCAATGGCAGTTCGTTGTCTCTCTCCACCACTTAGCGCTTTAGGTCTATGACTAAATCTTTTTTCTAAGCCTAGCTGGGAAAGCAAATCCTTAGCCTTTTCCTCTGCTTCTTTCTTTTTCTTTCCAATGTTTAATAGTGGAAACATTACATTTTCTAAGGCAGAGAAATCCTCTAATAGTAAACTATTTTGAAATACAAAGCCCATTGAATGAGCTCTAATTGAACTAATCTCATTATCCTTTAAAGAGCTACAATCCTTACCACGGTAAAGCACTCTACCACTATTTGGTTTATCAATTAAAGCAGCAATTGATAATAGTGTACTCTTACCAGAACCACTTCTACCTACAATTGAAACGCTTTCTCCTGCATTTACGCATAGGTTTATATCTTTTAATATCTCCAGCTTTCCATCAGCACTATCAAAGCACTTAGCAATGTTTTCTAGTTTTAATACTTCATCTATCATATTGTATTTATAACCTCTCTTAAGTTTTTCTGCTTAAGCTCTCTTAAAAAGGCCCATACATAAACAATTACACAGTAAAGTGTAAATATTATAAATACATAAGGTATTGCAGAAATATCTAATTTCAAAGTGCCTTTAGCAAAAATTGGCATAAAATAAGGAACTGCAGTTAAAAAGATTTTAGCACCTAATAAACCAAAGGCAAAAGATATTGACGAAAGTAATAGTGCAACTCCGGTTGCAATTAACTTTATATCATTCTTGGTATACCCAATTAGGTAAAGAGCTGAAAGTTCATTTTTCTTTAAAGAAGCAAAACCACATGCATTTTGAAAAACTTGAACAGCAATAATAATGTAAAGGCTCATAAGTAAAAGACTCATTACCTTTTTTTCAATAAGCATAGCACCATAAAGGGAAGCTTCGCTCTCCTTCCAAGTTATTACTCTTCCAATATTTAAGTCAGTTGCTATATTTTCCATTTCACTTTCACTAATAGAAAAAGGAATGAAAGCAATATACATTGGACTATTATCAGGAGCATCCTCAAATGGTAAAAAGATATTCGAACTATCAAACTCACTACCTAGAGAGGTTTGAAATAAACCAAAACTAGTGTATTCCTTAGTCTTAGGAGCAAACCTAGCAACCTTACCTTTCTCAAGTGTAGTTAATAAAACACTACTCCCCTTATTCGAGTAATACAGTCTATAAGGTATTAATAATCCTTCTCCAATCTTACTTGAGGTAACAAGTCCACCTTCATAATCTTTTGTTATGTATCGAATGTTAACAGCAGCTTCACTATTTCCAACTTTTAATAGTCCTTCTCCTGTTTTATATGCAAATACTATTGCTTTATCAAATAAGCTATCCGATAGTGCTTGAATATCTATTTCACTCTCAGCCTTTACTGTAACAGGAAAAGATCTAATTTTTTTTATATATTTAAAACGGCCACTTTGTAAGTGGTCCATTATTGAAAGGACACAAAGTAAAACCATAGTAGAAAAGCAAAGGCCAACCATTATTCTAATTGTCCTTGATTTTTCTTTTTTACTTGAAGTAAAGAGGTATCTAAAAACTATTTTGCTTCTTTTCATAATACCTTTACCTCCAAAGCACGCTTAGAATCTATATCGTACTTTACCTTAGCATAAGCTTTATTTTGTCTATATACAATTTCATATATTCCATCTTGATTGATAGTTCTAACACTCTTTAATTCATTATCTTGATAAGTAGTAATTACCTTTTCTTTTTCTTTATACTCAGTAATTACTTCTTTACTACCTTCCTTAAAAAGCTCTTTTATAAGTTTTTCACCATCATAAAAATACTCAGTAGTTGAAAGGATTTGTTCGTTATCAAAAAATGTTCTCTTTAGAACTTGTCCATTTAAAGCATAAATTGTTTCTTCTGCTTTATCACGCACAACGATTTTATCACTATCGCTATTAATGGCTCTATCATCACTCTTTTTAACCATTAGGTTATTAATAATTTTAATGCTACTATCTTGATTTCCTTCACTATATGAATAAGTATCACTTGAAGTGTAGAAAATATTACCATCCTCAAAAAAAGCTGTTAGTGCTGAATCCTTTGAATAATTATAGTTAGTAATAGAAGAAATAGCTTCATCCATAAGAGTAATTTTTCTCTTTAATACTCCACTAGAAGAGTATTCATACCTTTCCTCTAATGTATAATCGTTATATTTTGTTACTATTTTTTCAGGAGCAGAAAGACCATAGTAGGTAGTAGTCACACCATCTTCCTCTACAGTCTTTTTATCATCCTCGATAGTAACCTTCTTTATCTCTTTTTTATCAAGATATAAGGTTTCAACATTGTTTGAAACTTCTAGAACATAGCCATCACAAAGGTTGTCAACAACACCATACTTTTGCATAAGAATATTGCTCTCATAGTAGAGGGCAAATATTGGTGATAATGCAAATAGCATGGTTATGGTGATGACTAGACGTTTCATTAATTTTCTTTTCCGACTAACGCGTTCAAGAACTCCTCTTTATCAAATGGATGGATATCTTTATAGGTTTCACCTGTTCCAACAAATGCAACAGGAAGTCCTAGTTGCTGTCCAATTTGTACGAGAGCACCGCCCTTTGCAGCTGAATCATACTTTGAAAGTATTACACCATCAACTTTAACAGCTTCATTGAAAAGAAGAGTTTGAGAAAGCCCATTTTGACCTGTAGTAGAGTCAATAACTATAAGCTTTTTATAGTTCTCTTCCTTTACTCCACGGTTTGCAATAATTTTATTAATCTTTTGAAGTTCCCTCATAAGATTTTCTTTATTATGCATTCTACCAGCTGTATCAACTAAGATAATTTCATCGCCTTGAGATTGTGCTGAGGTAATAGCATCATAAACGACTGCACCTGGATCAGAGCCTGTCTTTTGCTTTACAATTCTGATTCCTAAACGGTCTGCATGGATATCAAGTTGGTCTACAGCTGCAGCACGGAAGGTATCAGCAGCAGCAAGCATTACCTTATATCCCTTATCAACGTAGTATTGAGCAATTTTGGCAATTGAAGTTGTCTTACCTACTCCATTAACACCCAAAACTAAGAATATTGTTAGCTCACCTTTTTTAGGTACAAAATCAAAGCAATTAACATATGGGGAAAGAATATCCTTCATCAAAAGCTGTAAATCTTCAACGGTTTTAGCTCTTTCCTCTTTAGCCGCCTTTCTCAATGTTTCAATTACTTCATCAGTTAAGCGTGCTCCAAGATCACCTTCTATCAATGTATCCTCAAGCTCTTCAAAGAATGCTTCATCAATTTTTCTTGAGGTAAATAAACTTTTTAATTTTTCTTTAAACTTTTTAAACATTATAGGTATGTCTCCTTAGCCCTATTGTAATAATTCGTACAAGATTTAATTAACTCAATCAAGTTTACAATACTAACTCCTGCAGTTGCAACTTCCATTACCTTTCCAAAAGCACCAATATCACTATTAATGTTATTTACAGACTTTGAAATTGCATAGAGAGAGAAGCTTAAAAAAGTATTTCTAAGACAGCGATAAAACTCATCCTTCTCACTCTTTAATCTTCCACTATCTTTAACCCAAGTTGGTTTTAAATAAAGAGCATTAATACTATCTCTTGAGTTATCTAACTGGAATGTAGATCCACTAAAACCTTCTTTATTTAGAGATAAAATAATATCGCTTTCATTTGAAGTTACACAAAGAGGAAGAGAAGTTTTTTCTATTGCAAAAATTGATAATGACGCATCGTATGGAATTGAGAAAATGAGTTGAGTATGGTTTTCTAATGGTTTTTCTTCTTTGAGAAACTCAAAGACTTTACCACTTTCTAGCTCAATATCCTGCCCCTTATACTCCTTTAATGATACATCAACTGCAGTAAGCGTTCCTTCTTCGCTAATAAAAGCAACATCAGGATAGTATAAAGAAGCAATACTAAGTAATATTCCATCATAAAAGGATGGCCTTTCATTTGTAAGATATACAGTATCAATTAAAGGCTTAATATCTCCATCATAGCAAAATACATTAATAAAGCTTAAAGCACCATCAATTTCACTACTATAACAAACGAGTAAATCAAGGTCATTATAATTTAAGATGTAATCAAGGACTACTTTATCTTGCGCAAAAACACTATCGTGTAAAGAAGATGGAACAGTTGCAGCTACTTTATCTACACTAGAAAAAGGTTCATATGTAAATGTTTTTCTCTCAACATTTATATTTTCTTTTCCTAATTCCTTATGGATTCTCAAGTCCTCTTGCTTTTCAAAACTATTTTTAAGTCTTTCTTCGCACAAACTATCAAGGAATTGAGAGCGTACATTACTAGCAATGATATTACTAAAAGCGCTCATAAAATCTTCACTAATATCATTTGGTACATTATAAAACCCAACTCTCAGCGTCGTAGCTGAGAGTGGTAACAAAATGATAAAAATCAAGATTATGAGAGCAAACTTTCTCAACCGTTTTGTTCCTTATTCCAGTTAAGATATGTCTCGATAAAGGTATCGAGTTCACCATCCATTACAGCATTGATATTACCAACCTGCACACCTGTTCTGTGGTCTTTTACCATTGTATATGGCTGGAAGACATAAGATCTAATTTGAGAACCCCATGCAATATCCTTTTTTGCTATAGCATTCTTCTGATGCTCCTCTTCTCTTTGCTTCTGATAGTACTCATAGAGTCTAGAACGAAGCATTTTAAAAGCAACATCCTTATTCATGAACTGGCTTCTCTCATTTTGACACTGTACAACAATACCTGTTGCATAGTGAGTAATTCTAACAGCTGAGTCAGTTTTGTTTACGTGCTGTCCACCTGCACCACCTGCACGATAGGTATCAAGGCGGTAATCCTCAGGTTTAAGTTCGATCTCAATATCATCATCGATGACTGGAGATGCGTAAACACTTGTAAATGAAGTATGACGTCTCTTTTGGGCATCAAATGGTGATATTCTAACTAATCTATGAACACCTGCTTCACCCTTTAGATAGCCAAAAGCATAAGCGCCACTTACTCTAACTGTTGCACTCTTAATTCCACCTTCATCTTCAAGTAAATCAAGAATTTCACTCTTAAAGCCATGGCGTTCACACCATCTAAGATACATTCTTAATAGCATGTTTGCCCAGTCGCAAGCTTCAGTACCACCTGCACCAGCATGAATTGATAAGAACATATCATTTTTATCAAATTTACCATCAAGTAAAGTTTTAAGCTTTAATGGATGGAACTTTTTATCAAGCTCATCAATTTGAGAACAAATCTCCTCTTCAATTTGAGGATCCTCCTCAGATGAATACATCTCAATAAGCTCTTCAATATCTTTTATTTCTTGGATCAAATCCTTCCAAGGATAATAACTATCTTTTAATGCATTTAATTCAGCAAATACTTTCTCTGCACTCTGTTTATCATCCCAGAATCCAGGCTCTAAAGTTTTTGCTTCAGTTTCAGCTATCTTTGATTCAATATCAGAGGCTTCAAAGACGCCTCCATACGTTATAAGCTTCTTCCTTTACGGTATCAAAAACAGATTTATTGTGTAAAAACATTCTTTTTCTCCTTGTTATCAATAATTCTAGTAATAATATTAAATGTATATACGCTATCCTTCTTAATGTCTAGCTTAAAAGTAAGGTTTGCCTTTGTGTATAGGTAGAACTGCTCTGATCCTAAAGTGGTAACTTCACTTTGGAATCTATTTTCTTCTTTAACTGAAAAATCAGAATTACTTGAAAATGAAAGTAGTACAGAACGAAGAGAGTCTGAGAACCTAACATTTCTAATATCGGTTAGTGATTCCCCCATTAAAGGTCCTCTCTTTTGGTCATAGCTAAAAGCATATGCCCCGGGAAGAGTAAAGTATACGGTTGAATCATATTCACCAATAATATCTTTTTCCCCAGTGTTATATATGCTTACAGTTAAACACATATTGCCACTAGTCATCTTGTAGTGCTTTGTAATTTGGAAATTATCCTTTTCGAGTGAGAAATTATATTCACACTTTCCTTTTCCTACACTTTCAAAGTCAAATACCTCATCTTTGAGGTTATACTCAACTCCATTTATTTTAATGTTTTCAACAAAAGATCTTCTCTTTTCTTGGCGAATACTATCCTTTCTCCAAGCTGAAACTGTATCAAAAACATTAATTAATAATTCTCTAGAGGAATATTCATGTAAGCTTGCTCCTCTAGGAGCAAATACAGCAGAAGAATTTTTTCCATAGCAGATTATCTCGTCGATACCGTCATCATCTAAATCTCTAGGAATAGAACGTTGAGTATTATCATAGTACATGAAATCACAATCAAGAAGAGTATTATAATATGCTCTATGCTCACTCAATCGTAAATTAGAAGCATTAGTATCACAGAGGAAAAGTGTTCCACCTGGAATTGTTGAAAGTCTATCAGAAATACTCTTTTTTAATACTCTATCCTTTTTGCATTCGCTAAGGAGTTCTGATAAATGAACTACTCTATTAATGTAATAACGAAGATTTCCATCTCGAACCAAGACTTCCGGAAAGCTCCTAAGCGAACCTGCAGAGGCATCTCGACCATACCAACCATATTCAAGGTAGCCAACTTCTGTTGCTAAAATATCCTTAGGCATTATTATCTCAGCATTACGCTTTAATGCCTCTTCGAAAATGGCTGTAAATAAAGATGAAAGTCTTTCATCATCTTCTCTGTTATATGAAGCACCTTGACAAAGCTGGTCAAGATTTATCATATAAATTAGTTCTTCATCATCTCCTGCATTATTAACCATTTCTAACATCTGATTTAATAAATCATCAAAAGAAATTTCATTTTGGCCATACATACTAACAAGCCTTGAAGCACTATCTGCAGCAGGAATTACATCGATTCGCTTTCCTAACTCAGTCATTCTAAAAGGTCCAGTTGCATATACTTTTTTATTTATTGCGTTATATGATGAAATAACTAGTCTATCTAGTGCTACAGTTTTCATTGTACTAACTAATGAAGGAGACCAAATTTCTCCATAGCACCAAAGAGTTGTTGCACGTACACCATAAGTTCTTCTAATTAATGTAGTATTTCTATCGATAATTTGAGCTCTATCTTTAACTTGCATTAAAGGAAGAATTGTTTGGTTATACGCGCTCGTGAATATCTCCACTCTGCAATTTTTAGCAAGAGTGGAGATTAATAAATTCACTTCAGGACTACTCTGCGCCATGTACTTAATCATGGCGCTAGAGAGCGAGAAGCTTATCGAAACATCCTTATTATTGTATACATACGTAAATACAGGTTTTATTATGCACCCTAGTGCCCGCTTATATACAGCAGGAGGAAGGGCTGCTGATGTCTGTGTATACAGACCAAGGACTAGCTTCAAATCAACCTCTCTTTACAAAGCACTTCTGAGGACAAGCTTCGCTTGCAGATTCCAAATCAGAAGTATCCTTTGAATAATCAATTTTTGAAAGGAAGTTCTCAACTACACACCCAGAAGAAGGAAACTTATTCTGACAAATTTTACAACCAATACAGCCGACTTGACAATTCTTCTTTACCTTTGCACCAATTTCATGGTTATTACAAGCAACAACCATAGTTGCAGAAGCAGGAATCATCTTAATTACACCAGTAGGACATACAGTTGTACACTTCTTACAGCCGATACACTTATCAGGATTTACCTTGATCATATTCTTATCATCACGGTAAATTGCACCTGCAGGACAAACACTCATACATGAACCAAGATGGATACAACCTTCCTTACATGCATTAGGACCTGCTTGAACGATATATGCAGCAGCACAATCTTGAATTCCCTTATATTTGAAAGCTTCTTTAGTTACCTCGCTATTACCATTACAGTGAACGAATGCAACCATTCTTTCTTTACTTTCAACGCTAACACCCATGATTTCACCCATTTTAGCAGCAAGGGCATTACCACCAGGAGAACAAAGACCAATTTCAGCTTCGCCAGATGTTACAGCGGCTGCATATGCAGCACATCCTGCATAACCACAACCACCACAGTTAGCACCAGGCATAATACCTTCCATCTTTACAAGCTTAGCATCCTTTTCAACAGCTAATTTTTTATCAGCTATTGCAAGACCTAATCCAAGTAAAAGGCCGAGGATTGATATTACTAAAATAGCAGCAATAATACTCATTTCTCTTTTCTCCTTATACTAAATGTAGGTTTGTGATAAGAGACTTATCAAATGCCATGAAAGCCAAAGCCATTAAACCTGCAGAGATAAATGCAATAGGAACACCTTTGTATGACTTTCTAACAGGAGTTAACTCAAGCTTTTCTCTAATGTTACTCATTAAGACAATAGCAAGTGTAAAGCCAAGACCTGCTGCAAGACCTGCAAAGAAACTTTCAAGTAAGTTATAGCCATTATCAATATTTAAAATTGCAATACCAAGGACTGCACAGTTTGTTGTAATCAATGGTAAGAAGATACCAAGTGCCTTGTAAAGTGATGGAGTCATCTTTCTAATAACCATCTCAACGAGCTGTACTAATGCAGCAATTACTAAAATGAATGCTACTGTCTTTAAATACTCAAGAGCAAAAGGTACAAGTAAGAAGTAATAAACCATGTAACATACAACTGATGCTACAGCTGTAACGAATGTAACAGCCATACCCATACCAAGTGCAGATTCACTGTTCTTTGATACACCAATAAAAGGGCAAAGACCCATGAACTGAACTAAAATAAAGTTCTGAACAAAAACATAGGTAATGATAATTCCAATATAGCTCATATTAACCCCTCTTTGCCTTTCTATCACCCATCCAATTGAAGAGTGCCTTTAAGTAACCCATAACTAAGAGAGCACCTGCTGCAAGTGTCATGACTCTAATTGGAGAATCTTTTAAGCCTGGAACTGTAATAATAATTCTTGCACTCTCACTTAAGTTGAGAAGTGTAATTTGTCCAGCACCTAAAATCTCTCTAATTGCTGCAATTAATATAAGAGAAAGTGTGAAACCTACACCCATACCAATTGCATCTAAAGCAGAGTCAAGGACAGTATTTTTATTTGCAAATGCTTCTGCTCTTCCGAGGATAATACAGTTTACTACGATGAGTGGAAGGTACACACCGAGAGCTGAATAAACAGCAGGTACATATGCATGCATTACCATCTCTACAATTGTTACAAATGAAGCGATGATAACGATGTAAGAAGGTATTCTAATTGAATCAGGAATAACCTTTCTTAAGAGTGAAATGATGATATTTGAACAAAGGAGTACAAACATTACACCAGCACCCATACCTATTGCATTAAATACTTGAGTTGTGACACCTAAGGTAGGACACATACCCAACATAATAATGAATACAGGATTTTCCTTTAAAATTCCTTTTGTTAATTCTTTGGTATGTGACATCAATTACCTCCTAGGCTCTTAACATATTCACAGCCATTATTAATTGCGGAAGAAACTCCAGTAAATGTAACTGTAGCACCAGAAACAAGTGAAGGATCTGCAAGGTCATTTTTACTAGTTGGAATTGGTTTATCCGCACCAAAGCCAACAAATTGTTGCATGTACCAGCTTTCCTCACTCTTCTTTCCAAGACCAGGAGTTTCACTGTTAGCCATCATCTTAGCTCCAATTAACTCACCACTAGTCTTATAAGAAGCAACTAAAGTAATAGGACCACCATAACCATTTGAGTTAATCTCAAGGACATAACCCATAATAGTTTTTCCATCAACGAGAGTAATTACATAGTTAACATTACCCTCACCATCTCTCTTTTCACCAAGGCTATAACCACCACTAATATCCATCAATGCAGCACTAGTCTCTTTTAGAGCATTTGCAGCAATCTGAGGTGCGGTAATAGCATTTACACCAGCAAGGAGAGCTGCTGATACAGCACAGATAGCAAAAAGAATTAATGCAATTTTAATATACTGTTTCATCACTTCTTCTCCTTTACGCTCTTAACATATCCAAATTTCTTTGGCTTGATGTATCTATCAATTGTAGGACTAACTATGTTCATCAAAATAATAGCAAGAGATGTTCCTTCAGGAAGAGATCCAAAGTATCTAAAGAGGAATGTGAAGAATCCACATCCGATTGCAAAGATTACTTGGCCCTTAATTGTAGTAGGTGTTGTAACCCAGTCAGTTGCCATAAAGAAGGCACCAAGCATTAAACCACCGGTAAATATTGGAGTTAATATCTCACCATTAAATAATCCAGCACCAGATGGAATACCACCAAAGAGCCATGAAAGAATTGCAAATGAACCAATGTAAACAACAGGAATATGCCATGTAATAACACCTGCTGCTATTAAGAATATTCCACCTACGATTAATAGTAGTGCTGATACTTCACCAATACATCCACCTTGATTACCAAAGAATGCATCAATTGTATATGGTGAAATTCCAGTCTTCTCACTTAAGGATTGAGCAAACTGTGTTACTGGTACATTAACTGATGAGAGAACACTCTCCATATCACCCTTAGCGCCACCAACTAATGCTGTCTTATTTGCAGAAAGCATTGTTGCAGTTGATACTGTATCAACTCCAGAGTTTTCACTAATAAAGGCAGAAACTTCATATGCAAGAACACTGTTAATTAAGTCGTGAAGATTATCATTAATCTTCTCAGGAAGCTCAAATTCGTAGTAAGTTGCTCCAGCAAAGTGCTTAGCACCACCAAGAATATCTGGGTATTTAGCAATAACGCTATCTGCCCATGCAGCCATCTGATCAACTGAAATAACACTAGTTGGGTAATCAACTGTGATGTACTTATTTGCGATAGATGTTGCACCATTAAAACCTGCAGCACTGTACTCTACACCTGTAATCTTAGTTGCAGAAGAAACTGCATCAACTAATACTACTTCTGGCTTCATCAAAGATGCTAATTCAGACTTGAAGAATGAAATAAGACCATCGTGGTAGTTATCATTAATCTTATTAGGGAATACGAATTCAATGTTACTATCATTGAAGAAGTAAGTTACACCTGCAAATAATGAGCTATTTTCATTAATGATTCTATCTGCCCATTCACTCATTTCAGCTTGGCTAATTTCGCTTGTATTGTAATCAACTGTTACATACTTATTTGCAATAGCAATTGAACCACCGTAACCACTAGAAGCAAAGGTTTGCTTTGTAGCACTTGAAACTACATCAACTGCATTTTTCTTGATAAGTTTAGAAAGCTCTTTTTCAATGATTGCATTAACAACATTATGGTAATCATCACCAAGTGTATCATAAAGCTCAAGCTTAATTGAACCATTAGAGAGAGTATAATCAACACCCTCAAAGAAGAGCATGTATTTATTTTCAAGACCTTCAACAAAGGATTCAATCATCTTATCTGAAATAATTGAAGCAGGATATGTAATTGTAATGTACTTATCTGTAATAGAAGATGATGCTTCATAACCAGATTGCTCAAAGCTTAAGTCTGTTGTCTTTGTTGCACCACTTGTTGCATCAACAATACCATTTACATAGTTACTAAGCTGTTCTTTGATAAAACTTCTATAGGTTTCATGCATTGACTCTTCTAGAGTATCTGGAAGCTCAATTTCGTAGTAGCCTCTACCAGCAAAATGAGTAGAACCTTCAAAGAGTTCACCATATTTATCTATAAGCTGAGTAGTAAAATCACTAAGCTCTGTTTCGCCCATACCTTCAGGATAGTCGATAGTAATGTATTGGTTAGTAATAGAAATCTTACCACCAAAACCATTATCGCCCTCACTAGTAATTGTTGCGGAAGAAACTGCATCTACCTCTTCTTCATCACCTCCACCAATGAAAGCAGAAATTTCACTCTTTACTACAGAGTTATACATATCATGGAGGTTATCATTGATTTTATTTGGTAGAGCAAATTCATATCCACCACCCTTAGCAGCAAAATGCTTTGCACCACTAAAGAGTTCAGGATATTTTGCAATAACACTATCAGCCCAAAGAGCCATATCATCTAAAGAGAACTTATCTTCAGGATATGCGACGGTAATATATTTGTTTGCAATTGTAGTTTTACCATCAAAACCATTTGCTCTGTAGCTTACACCTGAAATCTTAGTTGCTGATGAAGTAGCATCTACAACTACAGGAGCGTTATCGATATAGTTTGCAATCTCAGTTCTGATAATTGAAATAAGACCTGTATGATAAAGATCATTAATCTTACTAGGAGCTTCAAACTCAAGAACACCACTATTATTGAAGAAATATGTATAGCCGTCAAAAATCTTAGGATACTTTGCAATTACAGCATCAGCCCAAGCTGCGATGTCCTGTTGAGTATATTCTTTAGGGAAATCGACCTGAATATACTTGTTTGCGATTATTATCATACCACCCTTACCATTGCTCTCAGCAGTAGTAAGTGTAGCAGCAGATACACTATCAGCTGGTGCTACAATAGCTTCTTCAACATCATGACTTGGAAGTACATAGTTCACTTCGAGAGCATGTGGAAGAGCAAATGTACTCATTAGTGTTGTAAAACTAAAGAATACAAATACACGACCTGCAAGAGCAGGGTTCATCCAGTTACATCCAAGGCCGCCAAATGTCCACTTTACAACAGCAATTGCAAAAACACTTGCAATAATTGGTACATATAGAGGAACTGTTGATGGCATATTCATACCAATTAACAATCCTGTAACAAGTGCAGACCCATCAAAAATTGTCTTTTCTTTATTAATCAAACCTAATAGGTATTCTGTTAATACACAGGTAATAATTGAAACGAGTAAGACAATTAATGCACTAAGGCCGAAGGAATAAACACCCCAAAGAGCTGCAGGAAGTAATGCTGCAGTAACAAGTAACATACTTTTTGTAATTGAGTTACTTGTATGAATATGAGGACTTACAGAAACGGTTTTCACTATTTTTTCCTCCCAAGTTTCTTACCAAGCTTAAAGCCTTGTACAAGAGGTAAATGAGCAGGACAAATATATGCACAACATCCACACTCCTTACAATCCATAAGGCCTAAATCCATTGCCTCTTGATAGTTTTTATACTTGATGTTTCTAAACATCTTGTTTGGCATTAATCCCATTGGACAGTGCTGAACACACTTTCCACAAGAAACACATACACCTGTATCAAGTTTTTCAGGAAGTAATGCTAAAAGTCCGGAAGACCCCTTTGTCATTGGTGTATCTTCATCCGAGAAAGCAAATCCCATCATTGGACCACCACTAACAAGCTCTCCAACTTCCTCTGTATTATAGCCACCACAATATTGAAGTAAATCTGTAGCTTTAGTTCCAATAGGAGCTAAAAGGTTTTTTGGAGTAGTAATAGCTTCTCCAGAAATAGTAATTACTCTTTCAATTAATGGTTTATGGAATACAGCAGCTTCATATACAGCGTAAGAAGTTCCTAAGTTACATACTACAGCCCCAATATCAATCGGAAGCTTACCAGAAGGAATTTCTTTACCAATTGTTGCCTTTAATAACTGTTTTTCATCGCCTTGAGGATACTTCATTTTAAGAGTCATAACACTAATATCATAACCCTTCTCTTTAATTAAACTCTCAAGATGACTTACTGCATCTAGTTTATTAGCTTCAATTCCAATAATTGTCTTTGAAGGATTAAGAATCTTTTTTAAGACCATTACACCTTCTAGAACACCTTCAGCTCTTTCCATCATTACACGGTAGTCAGCTGTGAGATAAGGCTCACATTCAACACCATTAATAACTAATGCATCTACACTCTTAGCTGTTGGAATATTAAGTTTTACATTAGTTGGGAAGGTTGCACCACCCATACCAACAATACCCATATTCTTTACAAGAGCAAGAAGATCTTCTTTAGTATCATTCTGCCAGTTATATCTCTTTTGGAACATCTCTGGCTGTACTTCATTTGGCTTAATTACTAATGCATCAGCAACTACTCCACTTGCAAGACGAACTTTTCTAACATCTGTTACCGTTCCAGAAACTGGAGAATGAACATCTGCAGAAATGAAAGAGGAAGCTTCACCTATCTTTTCACCCTTCTCCACAACATCGCCATTCTTTTTTAGACAAAGTGCAGGTGCACCTAAATGCTGTGACATAGAAACTATTAGTTCACTAGGGAGAGGAAGGACCTCAATTGAAGCATTTTTGGCCAGCTCTTTCTTATCAGCAGGATGAACACCACCTTTTTTGAATGTGGAAATTCGACCCATGATATATACTCCTTAAATATTATTTTCCGAATCGGTATTTTATCATTATTTTTGCAATACGTACACTGTAAAACCTCATTGTAATTATTTATTTTAAGCATCATACCGAATATATGAGAAAGAGAAACTTGTATTATCAAACCATACTAAGATACAAGTTCAATTATCTTTTATATTTCTTATAAAAGTTGATTACTGAAAACAATAGCTGATAGTCATAGCTAAACTCAAAAAGATATTTATTTGACTAATGCTAAATACATTTTTATAATTCTAAGAAATGAACAGGGTTTTTAAGTTTGCTTTTTCAAAACTAAATGGTATCAAGGTATTTGCGCTTGTTGGAAGATCTGGAACAGGCAAAAGTCATCATAGCAAACTGTTAGCTCAAAAATATCATATCGATTTAATAATAGATGATGGATTATTAATTAAAGGTGATAAAATTGTTGCTGGACGCTCTGCAAAGCGTGATCCAAACTTCATTACAGCTGTTAGAACAGCAGTATTTGATGATGACCAACATAGAGAAAACGTATTAGATGCTCTTTTAAAAGAAAAATATAAAAAAATATTAATCATCGGAACTAGTGAAAAGATGATTAATAAAATAATTGCACGTCTAGAACTACCTCCAGTAACTAGAGTATTTCATATTGAGGAAATTGCGACTCAAGAAGAAATTGAAACAGCTATGCGTATTAGGTTTACAGAAGGGAAACATGTAATTCCAGTTCCTTCAATTGAAATAACTCGCTCTTACCCTCAAATTGTTTATGACAGTATAAAAGTATTCTTTGGTAAAAAAAATCCATTTAAAAAAGAGCAAGGATTTGAAAAAACAATTGTACGTCCAGAATTCTCAAGACCTGATAAAGATTCTTTAAATGAAGTAACTCTTAACCAAATGGTTAAGCACTGTATTGATGAATACGATAAAGTAATTAAAGTTAAAAAGGTAAGATTAATTCAAAATAAAGGTGCTTCATATAATTTAAACATCACACTTCAAGTACCACTTAGGCACTACATTGGACAATCAATGAGTGAGCTACAATCATACATTGCAGACTGTATTGAAAAATATGGTGGAATAAGAATTGATGGAGTATCAATAGAAATTGAAGAATGGGGCTAGAGCCCCATTTTTACATATCGTGAGCTTCTGCAGCGCTATTCGCATTAGGCTCTTGGTTTTTAATTTGTGTATTATTAGGTTTTTTCTTAGCCTTCTTTGCACCAGGACGAGTACTATTCTTTGTAGTTTTCTTTCTCTGAGTAAATTTTTTCTTATTTCTGTGCCCTAAATAATTTAATATAAGTTCTGAAGCTTTCTCAATTTCATAGTTAGGAGGAGTAAGAGGAGAAAGTAATACTTTAATTTGTCTAAATACTTCTCTTCTAAGTTCATCAAAAGAATGTGAACCTTCTGGAATTACCACAACTGAGCGAGATAAATAACAAATCATCTCAGCAGTAGCAACCTCTTTTTTACCAGAACTTCTTGACTCCTTAATCATATTATCAAGCTCTTGAAGATCATTAATAAAACTATCGTACTTTAAGTATAGAGCAATACATGGATTAATAAGATTAAGTAGTCTATATTTATTTAGCTCTTTAATAATTTTTGCAGATGCTCCTGATGAAAGGATTTTCATCACCTCATCTGTTAATCTAGATGTAGAGACCCCACTAATTGCACTATGAAAGCGATAGATTGCTAACTTTACCCCAAGTGTTAATGTAAACCCAGTAGTACACTCATATTTTATTGCCCTAATCATTCTAACAGGGTCTTCTTTAAAGGAGTATGAAAGAGGTATTAATGAGCGAATTTTTTTCTTTTTAAAGTCATCAATTGCATCATTAAAGTCAATTAAGTGCCCATCTTGAGGGTTATAGTAAAGACTATTAATTGAATAATCTCTTCTATGAGAGTCCTGCTCCATTGTACCAAAGATATTATTATTTCCCTCTTCAAAGTTCTCTTCATCACTTCTGAAAGTAGTTACTTCAATTATCTTATTATTGAAAAAGATGTGTACAATTCTAAATCTTCTTCCAATTATTCTTGAGTTCCAAAACAGTCTTTGAATTTGCTTAGGAGAAGCACTTGTTGCAATATCGAAATCCTTTGGAGTTTTTCCAAGCATTAAATCCCTAATTGCACCACCTACAATGTATGCTTTTTCCCCATTTGCTTGAATACGACGAATTACCCAGAGTGCATCTTTATCAATCTGGGAATTGCAAATTGGGTGTTCATTTTGTGTATATACCTTAGCAACAGGAATATTTCTTCCTTTGCTATCAGTTTTATATCGTGTAAACATCTGCTTTATTCTACAATTCGTATTATAAAATGACAAGAATTTAAAAGGACCGTTAATAACGGTCCTTTTAGTGAGGTGTCGATCGGATTCGAACCGATGAAAGACGGTTTTGCAGACCGTTCCCTTAGGCCGCTTGGGTACAACACCTTGCTTATAGCTAGAATGTACCAAAAAAAAATAAACTATGCAAGTAGCTTTTGATTTTCATTTGACAAGAGGAGCATTTTTAGCCGAAAATACAAAAAATTAGAGGTTAATATGAAAAAACTAACAGTATTACTATTAATAATACTTGCTATGCTCCCACTCTTTGCATATTCAGAAGAAGAGGAATATGGAACATACTCGTATTACAATATTTCAACTGGATATGGGGCACTATTATCATCAAATGCAAATTATTATACTTTGGATTTAGGTTGTACATTTAACTTCGCAGCGCTTAATAACACCTCTTCTTTTGGAATAGGTCTAGGAACACGCTGTGATTTTCTCTTAGGTCTAAACAGCTCAAATACTAAAAAATATGCTGGTGTTGATGTATTAGTTGGTCCATTTTTCCATGTAGGCATTAATAGAGCTTTATCATTAAATATTACAGCAGGACCTCTTTTCTACACTTATTATGTAGATAACTTATCTAAAGAGCGCTATGCAATTGGACCTGGGGTTGATGGAGCAATTACAATAACACCACCAACCTTTGATAATATTTCATTTAGCTTTGGCTCTTTAGTTGCCGCTGCTTTTAGCTTGAATAATGATCCAACATCAATTTTTGTTGTTCCATATATTTCATTTAATATACATTTCAATCAGAGCTACTACACACCATATCCATATGGCGCACTAGTGATTTACTAGATTGTGTGGCCCAAAATATAATAGAAAGTGTATTTACAGAGTAAAAGGGGGGAATTTCTTCTCTTTTTTTGTACTAATTTGTATCCTTATATTAATATTGTGTATTACTATATATATATAAGAGGTATTGCTAATGAAAAAAATATTATGTGTCCTACTACTTTCACTATTAGTAATTTTACCTGTAGTAGCTGATGATTTTTTTGATGATGACGATGATGATTTTTTCTCATATTCAAACATCACAACAGGCTATGGTGCTTTAGTTCAGTCAGGCAAAGTACTAAATAGCTTTGATTTAGGATTTTCTTTTAATTTTGCAGGTATGAATAATTCACGAACACTTGGAATAGGACTAGGATCAAGATTTGATGTACTATTTGGAGTTGGAAATGGTGGAATTAATTCATATCTTTCAGTAGATGCTTTAATTGGACCTTTTTTCCACATCCCATTTAATAGAACTGTTGCTTTAAACTTAACAGTTGGACCATTCTTTAACTTCTATTCAACAGGAAGCTTATCAAGTGATGAACATGTATCAATCGGACCTGCCGTTGATTGCTCTGTTTCACTCACTCCACCAGGTTTTGATGGAATTTCTTTTGGAATTGGTTCACTTTTTAGTGCAAACATTAGCTTAAAGGATGATCCAAATTCATTCTCATTTATCCCATATGTTGCATTTAATATCCAATTCTCAGATTCATACTATCCACCATATGGTGCATTAGTAATTTATTAAAATATAAACCTCTTATTGGGTATCACCGATAAGAGGATTTTTTTACTCATTTGAGGAAAGTATTTTTTCGGCTATATTAATTACAGTTTTAAAAGAGTAATCACACTGTAAATAAGCGTAGCTTTTTGTCCTCTTAAATACTAAGCCATGCTCAGCTTTTTCAACAGAATAAAAACCACCACCAATTCTAGGGTTATCAAAACTAGTAAATCCATTACCAAATACAATAACTTTACTCTCTCCAGATTTTAGAGTGTTATTCATTGGAGAGTTAAATACACCATGGTGATTCATAAAACCAAAACCTGTAGTAAGAGAGAAGACTTGAGGGGTTCCACCTTCATAAAGTGCCCATGGAGAGTCCATACGACCTAGATAGTTGAATGAAAAATCAATATTTGGGAACTTCAAATATTCATCAGAAAGTTTACTTCCTACTCCTGGGAAAAATGTTGTGTAAAGTAGTTGTTGTCTAGGGTTAATAATAGAGGTATATCCTAATTCCGTATCTCTCTTAAGTTCACCCATTATATAGTCATATGTACTTGTTGGACCTGGAACATAGGAAAGATCTATATTTTGACCTCGAAGCCCAGGACAATGCTTTAAATCATTAAAGTGTTGTCCACTTTTTAGTCTATTAAAAGCAACTTCTCTTAAATTAGGAGGAAATGCAGTAAAATCTGCCGAGGAGGAAGATATTAAACATCCTGATTCCAAGAAAGGCGCAGAGAGCATTGAGTGAATAGATAAATTGTAATCTAGATCGACTTCATCTGTATTTGTGATTTTTATATAGGTATAAAGTACAGGATCTGCAGGAAGCATGATATCAATTTTTGAAATATGATAGCGATTATTTTCCTCCCTTGATTTCATCTCAGAAAGTCGCCAAACTCCCCCATAATTACTCTCACTACCATACCGTCTAAGCATCCAATAAGTATTAGAAGTAAGAATATGTTCCTCATCGGAGGATGGAAAAGTAAAGTATATTCCACCAGCGGTATAAGTTCTCTGCTTACTCTTATACCAATCGGTATTTTCATCTGATAATACACCTATTCCAGTACCTCTAAAGTATGGAATTGAAAGTGCATTTACCCTTCCTCCTTGGATATTTAGGCTACTCAATTCTATGGTAATTTCACCTTGGTCCTCTATAACTGCTTTAACAATATCATTACTCATAACGGTAGCATTTCTTGAAACCCATAGAGGCATACGGCGAATATCCATTTTCAAAACTTCCTTTTCAACATATACTCTATATTATGGTTTGTAATTTTGAAAGGAGTTTTTCATGATCACAGTAAAAAATAATATGTTCCATTTAGCAACAGCTAATACC
This sequence comes from Spirochaetales bacterium, assembly GCA_028723145.1. Lineage (GTDB taxonomy): Bacteria > Spirochaetota > Spirochaetia > Sphaerochaetales > Sphaerochaetaceae > Bullifex. The sequence continues at coordinate 21,999 of JAQYFM010000119.1, forward strand.
AGTTACATTTTTTATATAAATGAAAGTGGAATTGCAGAGCACCTTTACTATGGTAAACGTTTAAGAAATCCTGAATACGATATTTCTGCGCTCAGAGAAAAACGTCTTTGCCCTCGAGTAAATGAAACTTCTCTAAGTCCACAAGATACTACTCTTCAAATGACAAACTTAATGAGTGAGTTTTCTACAGAAGATAAAGGTGACTATCGCACTCCTTCTATAGCAATTAGCTATGGAAAAAAGAAGATTAGAACACTTGATCTAAGATTTAAGTCCTATTCCCATTTCCAAGGAATTGAGCGTTTTTCATCTCCTCTAGTTCAAGCCATCGGCACAGATCAAAACACTTGTGGAATTATATTAGAATTTGTCGATGCAATTGCATGTGTTAAAGCACTCTTTTATTACACACTCTTTGATGACAGTGATGTAATTACAAGAAGAGTAACTATTGAGAACATAGGTTCAGACCCTCTTATTCTAAGAAGCATCTACTCTCTTCAGCTTGACCTTCCAGAACATGATTATGATTTCATTACTTTAAATGGTGCTCAGCTAAGGGAAAGGCACCCTATTTCAAGACCTCTTGAACAAGGAATAATTATTAATGAAACAAGAAAGGGAGCATCCTCATCGGAAAGTAATCCAGCTGTAATATTAAAGCGTCATAATAGCGATGAATGCTATATGACCAATTTAATTTACTCAGGATCTCATAGAGAGGTTGCAGAAGTTAATCAATTTGGAAAAACTCACATTTTAACAGGTATTAATGATTCAACCTTTGAAGCTGAACTTGATCCTTCAACAGCTTTTGAATCTCCTGAGGCATTAATGCTTTATTCAAATATGGGTTTAGGTGATTTAGCAGATAAGATGCACCACTTTGTAAGAGAACATATTCAAAGAGGTGTATGGAAAAATAGATTACGCCCTGTATCTTTTAATACGTGGGAAGCTTTACACTTTAATTTCGATGAACACGGTATTATTACTCAAATAAAGGCTGCCGCTGAACTTGGATTTGAGTTATTCGTACTTGATGATGGTTGGTTCTCTGTTAGAAATGATGGTACAACATCTCTTGGAGATTGGACTGTTAATTCTTTAAAAATACCTAGTGGTATTTCTCAAATATCAAAAGAATGTCATAGAAGAGGTATGCTCTTCGGACTATGGTTTGAACCTGAAATGGTTAGCCCTGGGACAAATTTACTAAAAAAGCACCCTGATTGGCTTTTAGGAGATCCTGCTAGAAAAACTCATGCAGTACAACGTAATCAATACTTTTTAGATATAACTAGAGAGGATTGCCAAGATTACCTTGTTACTACAATCAAACAGCTCATTCAAAATGGAAGCATTGATCATATCAAATGGGATATGAATCGTCATTTAAGTGATATGTATTCAGTAAACCCTGAAATAAGAAGCATGGGAGAATATCAACATAGATATATTCTAGCGTTAAATAGAATGCAAAGAGCTATTACCTCAAGCTTCCCTAATCTTTCTATTGAAAACTGTGCTTCAGGTGGTGCAAGATTTGACTTAGGAATGTTATCTTCTGGTACTTCTATTTGGACCAGTGATTCAACGGATGCAGTTGAAAGGCTTGCAATCATGAAGGGTACCTTAATGGCATACCCACTCAGTGTTTGTGGAACCTGTGTTTCCCCTTCTCCTAACTATGCAACCTTCCGACCAGTTGATTTAGAAACAAGATTTGATGTTGCATTATTTGGAGTACTTAGTTATTCACTAAATCTTACAAAGTTATCTAAAGCAGAAAAGGATGCTATAAAAAAACAAATTGAATTCTACAAGCAATATCGCCAGGTAATACAATTTGGCATTTTCCGCTGCGAAGAAAAAGATTCAATAACTTACTTTACTGCATCATCTCCTGATAGAACAACAATTTTAGTTCTATATATGCAAAAACTATTAAAGTCAAACTGCGAAGATGATATCCTCAGAGTTCCTCTTGCAGATGAAAACTATGTATATAGAGTTGTAAGAAGAGATGATAGCGCCCCTATTTGGGATATTGGTAAAGATGTAAGAGATTATAAAAAAGAGGAAGAGGTATATGAGGTATCAGGAGATACTCTCAAATGGGCTGGAATAAAACTTTCTACAAGATATTCAGGCTCAGGATACAACACAGGAATGCGTGTAATGCCTGATTTCTCATCAAGACTTTATATCATTAAAAAAATCTGAGGAAAGGAATATTATGAATAATATTGTAGTTGCAGGAGGTGGTGTTTTTGGTACTTCGATATCAGAGCGCCTCGCATGGAATAGTAATAACAATGTAGTAATTCACTCTGTAGAAGAGGATGTAGTTGAATCAATAAACACAGAGCATAAGAACAAAAAGTACTTCCCTACTCGTTTCTTAAATCGCTCATTAAAAGCTACAACAGACTACAAAGTATTTGAGGATGCTGATGAAATTTTCTTAGTAATTCCATCAAAAGCAATTGTACCTTTTTCAAAAGAGATAAAAAAATATATCACAAAAAAAGATCCTTTAGTAATAAACTTAGCAAAGGGAATGAGTGATGATGGTGCTTTTATCACAGAGAAAATCCCATTTAATAGAACAGCTAGCATGAAGGGACCTTCATTTGCAATCGAAGTTTTAAATGGTTTTCCAACCGCATTCACATTTGGTGGTTCTCAAGTAGATTTCGACCACGTTAAAAATGATTTATTTAAAAATACAGGTTTAACCCTCGACCATACAGATGATATTAGAGCTGTAGAGCTTGCATCAATATTAAAAAATATGTATGCAATTGCGATTGGTCTTGTATCAGGAAGATATAATAGTCCTAACGTTGACTTCTTAGTATACACTAAGGCTGTTAATGAAATTAGAGAACTATTGAAGATTTTCAATTGTGATGAAGAGGTTATTTTTAAATACTGTGGAATTGGAGACCTTGGTCTTACAGGTTTAAATGATCTTTCAAGAAATAGAACATTTGGTATGCTAATTGGTAAAGGTTTTAGCCATGAAAATGGGGAAAGTGCTACTGTAATTGAAGGTTACAGAACAATAAAACTCTTTGGTGAAATGACAAAAGAAAAGCACCTAGAGGCAAAATTCCCATTAGTACAAGCACTTTATAGATTAATGTATCAAGGCTCAAGTCTTAATGACTACCTTATTACAGCACTCTCATAAGCTATGGATTTCATTCTCCCTTTTTCTCAAGCAGAAACCCTTTTAAGAGAAGAGATAAAAAACATTAAAGAATGTGGTTATTTTGACTACAAGTCAAAAAACCCATCCTTTTCTATTTCTGATTATCTAGAAAATAAAGGCATTATGCTTGGCCTATTAATTGCAAGAACAAAAACAGAAGAAAGAGTTGTACTAAAAGCTTTTTCAGGAGCTTTGAGTTCTTCATATATTGTTGAAGGCTTTACACCTCCTTGTTTTTCAGTTAATGCATTTGAAGAAGTTGTTAGTGAGTATGACTCAAAGCTACATTGCTACACAGATCGAATAGAAATGGGAGAAGAGGATTTAATCCCAACTAGGAGATTGCTTTCAAATGAGTGCTTAGAAAAAATTAAAGAGCTCTATACCTTCTACACTATAAATGGAAAGATTAAGTTTTCAGATATTAAAAACTTAAATTACACAACAGGTATGGGCGATTGCGCAACAATAAAGCTTCTTTCCTATTGTTTCAAAAAGGGATTTACACCAATTTCGCTTGCAGAAATATTTTTTGGTCATGATAGTGATACAAGAAAAGATGGTAATCTTTATCCTCCTTGTGATGAAAAGTGTAAACCTCTCATAAAGTATCTATTTAACATCGATTTACTATATAGCGATGATGATATTGCTATTATCAATAAGGATGCTGGGTTACTATCAACTCCAGGAAGAGGAGAAGATAAATGGGATTCAGCATCAGTTAGGATTAAAGCACTTTTTCCTGATGCCCCAGAGCTTCCTTCTTGTCATCGTTTAGATATGGATACATCAGGTATAATGGTATTTGCTAAAACAGAAAAAGCAAAAAGAGAAATTTCAATGCAATTTGAAAGTAGAAAAACTGAAAAGGTTTATGAAGCTCTCCTTAGAGGTGTTTTAACTAAAGAAAGTGGTACAATTAATCTCCCAATGCGTTTAGATGTCGATAATAGACCATACCAAATTGTAGATTTTGAAAAAGGTAAAAGCGCACTTACAGATTATAAGAGAGTAAGAATTGAAGTTTTAAATAATGAAAAGGTTAGTCGTGTTCTCTTCTATCCTCATACAGGAAGGACCCATCAAATTAGAGTTCATGCAGCAAGTGGCCTCAATCTACCTATTGTTGGAGATAGACTTTATGGAGAGAGAAAAGAATTTGAAAGGCTATGCCTTCATGCACGTTCCCTTAGCTTTTATCATCCAACTACTGGTGAAAAGCTTACATTCACCTCCAATCCTGAATTTTAATATTCTATTCTAAAGTTTATAGTAAAAAAATGGGAATAATAGATTAGTATTAATTTATTATTCCCTAGTACTTAGCATTCAAAAGTAAGATTATTCTTATCCAAACAAGGATATACCCAATTTAAGGAAAAATCCTTTACATATTCTTTTATTAGTCTTAGGCTCAATTCAATTGAGTTTGGAGAATGGCTATCTGTATTTCTTACAGTTGGAGCCTTTTGATCTTCTACCATGTGCCAAAATTCATCACAAGGATATTGGTAGTGTCCATTTACCTTTTTCTTTAGCATTCCATTTCCATTAATTTCAAGAGGAATGTTTTTCTCTTTTGAAAGCGCGATAATATCTTTTATTACCGCTAAGCTTTCATCCTTATTACCTTGATAAGCTGATAAAAATAAATCAGGATGAGCAACAAATGAAAAGAGGTTACTTTCCATTGCTTCAATCACAGTTTTCGCATATTGCTTTAAACCATATTCATCCATAGGATTTGTAAATATCGATGAATATCTTCCATCTTTGTCTTTAATAAAATGTGTTCCAGTAATTAGATAATTAACACGCTTTGAATCTAGTAAATCACGATAGTAGTTATAGTATTCCCTACTGTAATCACATTCATAGGCGAGTAAGACCTTAAGATTTTGATATTTTGCATCCATTTCTAAAGCATCTTTTTCATATATAGTCATCATCGAATTATCCATTCTTGAAGACTGAAATCTTCTATCTGGAAGTGGGAGGTGCTCAGAAAAGCCAAGTAGTTCTAGATTTTGACTGATTGCAGCAATACAATATTCATCAAGCGTACCAGAACCATGCCCACAATAGAAAGAATGGGTATGAAGATTATAAGCTGTGTACTTTTTCATAGGTTTTTAAGTGTTCCTCGTAACTCTGAGAAGTATATAACTTGCCCTCTTTATCATGCAAGTAATAAAGATCACTAATTTTTGAAGGAAAAAGGACTGCAAGTATTGCCTCCTCTGATGGACAACCTATTCCAGTTGGAGGAAGTCCTGCCTTTCTTCTAGTGTTATACGGAGTGTCTTTTTCATATATACTTTGACTAATAACATCACTCCAGTTATTAAGTTCATAGCGAGTAGTAGCATCAATTCCAAGTGGCATATTTTGTCTATACCTATTTAATATTATTGCAGCAATATCACTCATTTGCGTATTATCTTGAGTTTCACGATTGATAATTGAGGCAATTTTTACAATTTCATTTACACTTAAACCACTGTTTACAACTTGTTCAGGATAGTTTTTTAATATTTCAAAAAGAGCGTTATTCATCTCTTCAAGTAAATCTATTGAGGAAATAAATTTATATTCACCAGAGAGAAAATATCCTTCAGAAAATGATAGTCCATTTGCTTTACTAAAACTTTCAGCTGCTTTTAAAAACTCTCCCGCCTTAATTAAATCTCTATTTGAGAGTGCAAGATCGATATCATTTAAAGTATAGCCTGGGTATATTAATACACTATCATTCACCTTTTTTGTAGTAATTAGTTTAGCAACTTCCTCTTCATTAAAAGTTGAATTAATAAGGTATTCACCAGTTCTAATACTACTAGCTAGATTATTTTGATTTACATAAGTCAAAAACAAATCCTTTTGCAAAAAAGATGGTAAAATTGAGGCAACTTGAGAAGCACTCATTCCAGATTTTATTGTTAGTTTTACACTTAAATCCTCATTAGTTGCCAAATAAATATTACCATTTTCAATTTGCTTTGGCTTATTTATTCTCTTCTTAACTAAGAGTGCAATTGTTAAGATTAATAAAATAATTATTAATAGTATTACAAGATATATTAGGGTATTACTTTTTTCCTTTTTTACAGGGAGAGTTATTTCCTTTTGGACATTCTCTTCTTTCTTGGGAGTATTTTTCTTAACACTCTCCATTAAAGATGTTATTTCACTTCTTGTTTCCTTTCCCTTTTCTTCTTTAGATTTTTCAACATTTTTCTTAACATCCTTAGGATTTAAATAAGCAAGCCTTTCTTCTCTAGTCATATTTGCAAGAGATGGATTGTTCTTTGGAAGTTCTTGTTTATCAAAAACAAGATTAACTTTTGCTTTCTTGCTAGTTATTTCTTTCTTTTCTTGTGTACTATTAACTTTCTTTTTAACTTCCCCTTCACTCTTCTTAGGAGTAGAAGTTGATTTCTTAGGAGTAGTAGTTTTTTTTACCTTTTCCTCAGTTTGAGTATTATTCTTACTACTACTTCCTCTCTTTGTAGGGGCACTTTTAGCTGGTACTTTAAATTTATTATCACTCATCTAAACCACCTAGCTTTTTAATTTTTTGCCTTAAATTTATATTTTCTTTTTCAATATCACTAATTTGATCATTTATTCTAGCAATTTCCTTTTTAAGAGATGAAATTTTCTTTTCATTTTCATGGATAATTGCAGAGTAATCATCTAAGACAAGCATTGAACGACACTTTTTAATGTACTCAGTTTGCGAATCAATATAGCGTTGGGTTTGAAGCATTTGAGTCATTAAATCAAGTAATTGATCTTGAGTTGATGCATTAATCCATTTTGATCCATTATCAAATAAAAATAATCCATAGCTGATACAAGCCTCTTCATAACTACTCTCAGCGTCCTTTAAACTTTCCTCTAAGATAGTTATGCTATCATCTTGATAGTTACTCATTAGGTTATCAACTTGGTTTTGTCTACTCTTTAATCGCTTTTTAATTATTTCTCTCTTCTTCGAAAGCTTTTGATATTCATTTATTAAATCCTCACTTCGAGGACTTTTAATTGTCTTTAAAAGCTTATTCGAGTCAAGTAAATTAAAGAGACTAATAAAAGTATTATCTTGTTTTTTGATGTATTGAGAATACTTTACCTTTGCAATTGTTTTAGAAAAGATGCTTTCAGAATTACGATTTTGTGAAATAGTTTTATACTTTTCAACTTCTCCTTTAAATAGCTCTTTAAGCCTTTGGTCAGCATCTTCAGCTTGAGAGCGTTCAAAGGCAATAGCACCTAATGTTTTTTTTAGTTCTCTTATTTTTTTCTCAATTTCATCTAAGCGTTTTTTTAAGTCTCCAACTTGCAGCTTAGAGTCTTCAAGTGTAGTGCTATCACTTTTAGAATTATTTAATGACTCTACTAAAGCATTCTTATCCTTTAATGCTTCTTCAACTGCACTCTTTAATGAAGGTGCAATTACTATATCAGAGCCTGTACCATTTTTCATAACTTCATCACAAAGCTGAAAGGCAAATGTCCTCAAATCTTGGTATGACGACTCTATTTGTTTTTCTGCTAATTGGATTTCATTAAGAAAGTTCTGCATATTTTGGGATTATAACGCATAATAAGCCACTGGGGCAATTATTCTCAAATTGACAAAATACATTGATACAAAGTATTCTAACAGAGGCATTTTGCCCGGTATGATTGCAACATATTTTATTTTTTGACAATCCGCTTCCTGATATTTAAAAACAAATTTAGCCACATTATTATGTAGGAGTTTTAAAATGGAAAAAGAGATGGAGTTGGATCTTGATAGCCTTGCAGAGAAAATAAAGGATATTGTTAACAGCATCAAGATTGACAGCAACCCGGAAGAGCTCGACATGCTCAAAAAGCTTATTAAGAAAAATGTTCCTTTCACTTTAAGAGGTTATTTCTCTGCTTACCTTCTTAGAGAACTAACAAGAAAAAATGTTAAAAAGGAAAAATTTGCTAGAAAAGAAGTAAGAAAGAGCGCACCTGCTCCAATTAGAGAAGTAGAAAAGAAAGCTGAAAAAATTGTTTCTACTGTTTCTCCAGTGGAAGAACATAGTAAAGTCGAGAAACCTAGACAGGTAAAGGTTGTACCAGAAGGTGCAAAGACTCTTTATATTAACCTTGGTAAGATGGGTAGAATCTATGCAAAGGATCTTGTAGAGCTTCTCTGCGAAGATACAGGTATTACCAAAGATGATATTTACATGGTAAGGGTTCATGATAAATATTCATTTGTTTCAATGAGTGAAGAAAATTGTAATATTGCTATTAACAAGCTTCTTGGAAAGGTTATCAAGGGTAGAACAGTTCAGATTAACATCTCAAATAGAGAAAAAAGAGAGGATAGAAAAACTGAAGAAGCTTCCCCTGAGAAGGTAGAGGCATAATGATTATTACCCCACTCTCTGTAGGAGCTTTTGCAACTAATTGTTACATTGTAGAAGATAATTCATCTGTTACATTAATCGATGCTCCTCCTACAGAAAGTAGTAAAATTGTTAATTTTCTTAAAGCTAAAAATTTAAACCTAGACTTAATTATCTTAACACATGGTCACTTTGACCATGTGCTTAATTTAAGAGAATTAAAAGATGATTTTCCAAATGTAAAAATTGCTATTTCAAAAGCTGATTCACCATATTTAACAGATGGAGGCGAACTTATAAAACAGGATATAAGCTTTTTTGATAGTGGATTATTTTACAACAAAATGATGTCCTATTTACCTCTTCCAAGTCCAGATATTCTCTTAAATGACCAAGATAAGATATCATCATTTGAAGTGCTATCTACTCCGGGGCATACCCCGGGGTCAATTTGTCTTCTAAATAGAGAGGAAAAAATTCTCTTCTCCGGTGATACACTTTTTAAAGCAAGTATTGGAAGAACAGATTTACAAAATGGTAACTTTACTCAAATTATTTCTTCTTTACAGAAATTAAAAAAACTTGATGAAGACATTTTAGTTTTACCGGGTCATGGTCCTAGTACTACAATAGGTTTTGAAAAGAAGAATAATTCATATCTTTAAAACAAAAGAGCACCTTTTGGTGCCCTTTTGAAATAATCAGCGAGATCTCTTTTCTTCTGCTGTTTTGCAATCGATACAAAGTACTGCAGAAGGCATAGCTCTTAACCTATCTTCTGGAATCTTTTTTCCACACTTTAGACAAATTCCATAACGATTTTCACTGATACGCTTTAAAGCGTTCTCAATAGAAGTAAGTCTTTTTGCATCCATAGCATTAAGTGCTTCCATCTTCTTGAATGCACCTTCATCACTTGCTAAATCGACACTATCACCTCTACCTGTTGTAGCTTCAGTCTTAAACTTATCGTTATCACCTTGCATTTTAGCAATAAGAGAAGCCCTTTCTTGAAGCAATAATTCTTTCATCTCTTGAGTAAAATCACTAGCCATATTACACCTCCTAAAGAGATAAACCTAAAGTGAATATAACTGATTTTTTTACATTGTCAAGCTTTTTCTGCTTTAAATTATTTTTGTTACATTTTTTTAGTTATCGTCAATATATTTAATATATTTCTTTATTATATTTATAATTAATTATAATTTATTATAAAATATATTGTTTTTGTTTTTCTATCATTTTCCAAGTTATTTCCTTGTATATCCATAAAATAAATTTTTGTATCTCTGTTGACTATTAACATTTGATAGTGTAAATTAGTCCCTGCAATAAATGGACCAGAAGCATTTAGAGCAAAAAAATTATAGGAGCACATTATGAAGAGACTATTTTCTTCGGAGTCCGTTACAGCAGGACATCCAGACAAAGTGTGCGACCAGATTTCTGATGCACTTCTGGACGCACTTCTTTCTCAAGACCCAAATTCAAGAGCCGCAATTGAAACTACAGCATGTACTGAGTTTGTGCATGTAATGGGTGAAATAACTACAAAAGCAAGTGTTAATTATGAACAAATCGTAAGGGACACTATTAAAAAAATAGGTTATACAAAGCCTGAGTATAAATTTACAGATCAGACAAATGTAATTATCACACTTAATACACAGAGTCCTGATATCGCAATGGGTGTTGATAATGAAGGTGCAGGTGACCAAGGAATGATGTTTGGTTATGCAACCGATGAAACTGATGAATTTCTTCCACTCGCTTTTTCACTTGCACATAAATTAACATCTAGACTAACTGAAGTAAGAGAAAAAAATATTTTATCATATTTAAGACCAGACGGAAAATCTCAAGTAACAGTTGAATATGATGATAATGGTACAGTAAAAAGAGTTGATACAGTTGTTTTATCTGCTCAACATGATGAAGATGTAGAAATTGAAAGACTAAGAAGTGATTTACTTAAGCATGTTATTAAATATACTATCCCAGCTGATTTATTAGATGACGATACAAAGTATTTTATTAACCCAACAGGACGCTTTGTATTAGGAGGCCCTGCTGCAGATACAGGTCTTACTGGTAGAAAGATTATTGCAGACACATATGGTGGATATGCTCATCATGGTGGTGGTGCATTCTCTGGTAAGGATGCAACTAAGGTAGATAGAAGCGCCGCATATGCAGCAAGAAACATTGCAAAAACAATTGTAATGGCAAAAAAAGCAAAGGAATGTGAGATTCAATTAGCTTACGCAATTGGTGTTAAGGAGCCTGTATCTATTTATATTAATACATATAATACCGGAACTCTTCCTGATGAATGCTTACTTAATTGGATTAATAAGCACTATGATCTTTCTCCAAAAGGTATTATAAAGGCTTATAATCTTACAAAGCCTCAATACTCTATACTCTCTGAAACAGGACACTTTAGAAACCCTAATTCCACATGGGAAGAAATAAACATGGAAGCCTTAAATGACCTTATACAAATGGGTTAAAGTATCTTCCTTGATTAACAAAATTTAAAGATAGAGAAATGATTAGTAGTGCTATTGCTAAAAAAAGTGCTAGATAATCTGAAGCTTTAAAAGGACGTGATGAATACCACGTTCTTTTTTTTCGCTTACCAAAACCCCTTAGCTCCATTGCATTCGCGATAGTCTCAATTCTATCCATACTTGAAATAATTAAAGGAAATAGCATAGCGGCAGCATTTTTAAGTCTTTTTATTAGATTTTGCTTCTTTGAAGCCATCTCTAAACCTCTAGCCTGCTGACTAATCATGATGTCTTTAAACTCTCTTTGGATATCAGGGATATAACGTAGTGCAAGCGAAACAGAGTAAGCAACTTTATAGCTAATACCAATTCTATTTAAGGAAGAGGCAAATTCACTAGGGTCTGTTGTCGAAACAAAAAGAATAACAACCGGAATTGTAGCTAGATATTTCAATACAACATTTAGTTGGTAAAATAGTTGCTCAGCAGTAATGGTCCACCTTCCCAAGCCTTTAAATAATAAGGTTCTAGTTCCATATATGCTAACTCCATGCTCTGGTGAAAACAAATAAATAAGGAGATTATTTAATACCATAAAGATAAAGGTAAACCATAGCAAAAAACTAACATCTTTAAACTTAATCTTTGAAAGTGAAAATAAAATTATCGCTAAGATTGGAAGAACAGCTAAAAAACGAGTATCAAAGGTAGTCATTGCAGCAAATGACCATAAGATTAATACTAGTAGCTTTGTTGCACCAGTTAATTCATGGATAACAGATTTTCTCTCGATATAGTTAAAGATTGAGCTCATGCTCTTCTCCTTTTATCTTCTTGGATAAAGCGTCTAACAAATTCAGTTTCAGGAAGACTACAAAGCGATGCTAGTACAGAGAGTGAGGTCTTTTTTAAGCTTGCCTCTTCACAGCGTCTTTCATCAGTTAAAATTTCTTCACAGGAAGTATCTGCAATTAAGTGACCATTAGTAAACACGACTGCCCTTTTTGTGTATTCAAGCATTAAGTGCATATCATGAGTAATTAATATAATAGTTACGCCAAGAGAATTTAGCTTTTTCAAGAACTCCATTATCTCTGTATAGTGTCTTAAATCCTGTCCTGCAGTTGGCTCATCAAGGATTATTATTTCTGGGTCCATTGAAAGAATTGACGCAATAGTAACTCTCTTTTTTTGTCCATAAGAGAGTGCACTTACAGGCCATGAACGCATTTCATATAGCCCGCAAACCTTTAATACAGAGTCAACTTTAGCCTTTATTTCATCATCACTCAGTTTACCTTCAAGCACGAGACCTAAAGATACCTCATCTCTTATCATAGGCTTTGTAATCATCTGATTAGGGTTTTGCATTACATATCCTATATGGTCGGCTCTTTCTTTAATTGAATAAGAAGATAAATCATTGCCATTGAGATAGAAAACACCCTTTTGAGGCTTTTCAAAACCACAAATAAGCTTTGAAAATGTAGACTTACCTGCACCATTTCTTCCTACAATGCTAAGCATTTCACCTTTATTGATTTTTAATGAAATATTGCTTAAGGCTTGGTACCCACCCTCATATGCAAATGAAATATCCTTTGCTTCAAGTAAAACCTCATCTGATAGAGGACTTTGATCTATAGTTACATTTTTATACCACTTATTAACCTTTTCTTTATCTTCACTTGAGAGCATCAATGTGTCGATTCTACCTGGTTTAATTGATGGTGTGATCTCTACTCCTGCATACTTTAAAGCAGTTACATATAGAGGCTCTCTAATACCATTTTCTATTAATAAATTAGAAGAAAGTAGTTCATCTGGAGATAAATCTGCAATAATTCTACCTTCAGACATCAAGATTACTCTATCAACATTTCGATATAATACATCCTCAAGACGATGTTCAATTATTACTATTGCGCTATCAGTTGTTTTATGAATTTGCTCAATTAGTTCAATAGTACTTTTACCGGCTTGAGGATCTAAGTTAGCAAGAGGCTCGTCAAATAAAAAAAGAGAAACATCATCTACCATGATTCCAGCAAGAGATACTCTCTGTTTCTGACCTCCCGATAACTCATGAGGAGCATGAGAAAGGAAGCCTTCGATGCCTACCTTTTTAGCAGCATTTAATACTCTTTCTTTCATCTCTGGGACTTTTATATTCTCATTCTCAAGGGCAAATGCAATGTCTTCCCCAACAGTTAATCCAATAAACTGTCCATCAGAATCTTGGAGTACGGTACCTGTGATCTTTGAGAGTGAGAATATTGAATGGTCTTTATAACTTACTCCACCAATAGTTAAGCTACCTGTAGCTTCTCCTGGATAGGAGGCAGGAATAAGACCATTCATACAGTGTGAAAGCGTAGATTTACCACAGCCAGAAGGACCACAAATAAGGACCTTCTCACCCTTTTTAATTGTTAAATTAATATTGAAAAGAGTTGGTTCTGCCTGAGACTCATACTTAAAAGTAAAGTCCTTAAATTCTATTACGCTTTCACTCATACTATCCTCAAGCTTCTTTCTTTAATGAACCTGCTTTTGGTTTTGCTGCAGAGAAAGCGATAGCTAAAAGGGTTCCAACAATTGCAGTTGTAACGATGTTAGCAATACCACCAACTAAGCCCTGAGTAAATACCTTATTAGCTGGTTCAGCATAAATTAAGATATCAAGAACTGGTGCAACTACTCCCCATGCAACTAAGTGAGCAACAACCTGCACAACGTTGAAGATACCAATTTCTTTTTTACCAAAGTTTTTCTCAAGGTTAATTTTCTTACAACCAAAGCCCATGATAAGACCAGCTACTGCAGATGCGATCACCCAGCTCCACCAAACGCCCCAACCATATGAGAAGTCAATTAATGCATGTCCGATAAATGCAATTAATGCACCTGCAAGAGGTCCAAAAAGAGCAGCCATAAATGCAAGTAGACCATACTGTAAGGAAATGTTTGTGTTAGGTACTGGACTTGGGATAGCAACAAAGCGACCAAGAACGAAGAAGAGCGCAGCTCCGATACCAACAGCAACAAATACTGTAATTGGTGATTTTTTATTCATTTTTATACTCCTTATTATAGGTGTTTTTTAATCTTTATTTTCCAGCCTTCTCCTGTTTGTATGTGATAAACAGAGGCAAAGTCACCTTGGTTTAATGCAATACCAACATTCAATAAACTGTTTATATACATCAAAGGTTCTCCCATATTTACTTCAGTAAAGTTTTTACAAAGCTTCAATGGATAACCAAAAACGATACAACCCTTATGGCTTATTTTTACGTCAACTAAATCCCCATAGCTTATTCCAGCCTCTGTTACTAATTCTCTTGGAATATTACTCCAAAGCGATCCATAACGAGTATCAAGGATATCTATGTTACCTGTTATTTCACCATTTGAAATTGAGGCAGGAGATAAATCTAGCTTTACAATACTTTCAGTATCAAGGCTTGGCCCAACCTCTTCAAATGAAATAATTCCACTTGCCAAACGAGCTGCTGTATATGCATATACATCTCTACCATGGAAGGTATAGCTTGCTTGAGAGTCATGTAAGCGGTTTGTTGCTTCTTCAATTTCTCTTACAGCAGAAATTCCTATTTCTTGTGCAACGTGTGTAAGTGTTCCATTATCAGGAGTGACAATGAAGTGTCCACTATTTGTAAGCGCTACAACACTCTTTCTATCAGAACCAACGCCCGGATCAACGACACAGACAAATACTGTACCTTTTTTCCAATATGTTAGAGCTTGAATAAGTCTATAGCTTGCTTCCCAAATATTAAACTGAGGTATTTCATGAGTTAAATCCTCAAGGCGAAGAGTCTCATCGACATCATCTGCTACTGCATGCATAGCGCTAACAGCCCCATCAACAGTACCAAAATCAGAGAGAAAAACTACGCATTTCCTAGTTCTTTTATCACTAGATATTTTTTCACCTACAGTTTTCTTTGAGCCAATAAAACTTGTTAAGTTTATCATTTAGTTTCCTTTCTTAACGAACTTCTCAATTTCATTATAAAATCCTTCATATGTTGTATGAAGAGCTAAATGAGGATATTCCTTTAAGATATTTTCAGGAGCACGGAACAAGCATCCTGCATCAGCAGTTTTAATCATATTAAGGTCATTGTAGCTATCACCAGCGGCAAAAGTTCTAAATCCCATTGAACGTAAACCTTCAATAGCCTTTCTCTTTCCATCTTCCTGCCTCATTTTAATTCCAGAAAGCATACCCTTTTCATCAATTTCGAGAGAGTTACAAAAGATTGTTGGCCATCCAAGCTGCTTCATTAATGGAGAAGCAAACTCAGCAAATGTATCGGAAAGAATAATTACTTGAGTAATTGATCTAAGCTTATCTAAGAATTCCTTTGCACCTTCAAGTGGCTTAATAGTTGCAATTACATCTTGAATGTCCTTTAAAGTAAGGCCATGTTCTCTTAATATTTCCATTCTTCCATTCATTAACACATGGTAATCAGGAATATCACGAGTAGTGAGCTTAAGACGCTCAATACCTGTTTTTTCTGCAAACGCAATCCATATTTCAGGGACTAATACTCCTTCAAGATCAAGACATACTACTTCCATGATAGCATCCTCCAGTAATTAATTTTTTGTGATTATTTTTAGCGCATGAGAGCTTAGAAGTAAAAAAATAATAATTAGTACATTCTTTAAGCTCATTTTCCATATTTTGATGATATAAAAAAACACTTCTATTACTCAATAGAAAGAGAATTAATAGCAGGAAACTTTATAATTTGGTAACATAATCGTCATGCTTAACTATATTTTATCATTTTTAACAGGAGCCATTATTTCTGTAATGGTTATCTTTAATACACAGTTTGGTGTTGCTACCTCCACAGAGGTTAGTACAATGATAAACCAACTTGTAGGTATTATTTTTATCACTATTTTAATGATCCTCTTAAGAAGGAATAAACAACTATGTCCACAGAGAACTAAGAGTCATTGGTACATGTATTTTGGTGGAATATTTGGTTTATTTATCTTAACCATTAACTACTATACAGTCCTTGAAATTGGGGCAACTCTAGCAATGGCTCTTGCGGTATTTGGTCAAAGTGCTATTGGACTATTTTTTGATGTGACTGGATTATTCGGAATTGAGAAAAAATCAATTACAAAGCAAAAATGGTTTTCTCTAGCAGTTTCATTTCTTGGAATATTAGTTATGAGCTTGCTCTCAGGTGGTTCATTTAAAATCTTGTATTTATTTTTAGCATTTTTAGCAGGCGCTCTTACCATGACTCAAATGGTATATAATAGTAATTTTGCTAAAGCTAAAGGCCCACTATTTTCTGCAAGACAGAATGTTATTTCAGGATTATTTGGTATTGTTATTTTCTCATTCTTAACTAAACCTCAAGTAACTACTGAGGCGTTAATAAAGGTTCCTACAGTTCCATTCTTTTTAATTGTAGGAGGAGGACTATTAGGGGTTTGGGTAGTTGTTAGTACTAACATTATTATACCTAAAATACCTGCAGTATACTCAGCATTACTGCTTTCAGCAGGTCAGCTAATAGCCTCACTCTTTTTAGATTACTTTATCTACAATACATTCTCATTTGCACTATTAATTGGTTCATCAATAATGCTATTGGGAATGTTCTTAAGCTTCTTATCTGATAAGAAAAGCTTAAATTAAGCCAAAGTCACTCTTTTGCTTTTCAGTTAAAGGTTTTGAGAGTGCCAATTTAGCGTTAACCATATTCTTTGATGTGCCGACGGCATAGTATGCTGAAAGTACATCACCATCAAGAACAAATACCTCTCTTGAAGTAGGAGTTTCAACTACGTGTCTAACACCATTTTCTGTAGCACTACCTAAGGAAACTGCCTCAAGGGAGGATATTTTTAATACAGCTGATGGAGATGCTGTTTTATAAGTCTTTCCAGGATTAAGTACACATCTAGCCATATCAAGAGCACTAGATACCATACAAGGTGTCTTACCTTCTACTTCAGCACAGTCTCCAATAGCATAAATATCATCATCATTTGTCTTTAATGTATTATCAACAACGATACCTCTATTAATATTTAAGCCACAATCTTTTGCAAGTTGAACCTCTGGTTTAACACCAATTGAAGTAACGAGGATATCACACATTAGCTTTCTTCCATCTTGAAGTGTTATCTCAAGTCCATCTTCAACTGTTACATTTCCTGCTTGAGTTAATACATCAATACCCATCTCTGATAATCTTTTTGCAAGGTATTCGCCCTCTTCTTTTCCAAATTGTCTTGATAATACCCACTCAGAGCGATCAATTACACTTACACGGATTCCTGAAGCATCATGAATTTTAACGGCAGCCTCCAAACCTAAAAGTCCACCACCTAGAACTGCTACTGAATTAGCATTCTTTAACATAGACATTAATACTTCAACATCCTTAACAGTTCTAATTGCAATAACTTTACTATTATTAATAGGTAGTTTATTTGCATTTGAACCCACTGCTAAAATTAGTTTGTCATAGTCAACTAAAGAATTATCATCAAGTACTACTTGGTGTTTATCTCTGTCAATTTTAATTGCTGCTTTATTAATTACATTTGCACTATCTGCTGCAATCTTAATATCTGCTAAACTTTTTCCCTCTAAGAGCTCAAGTATTCTAGCTCTATAGTATGGAGCTTCAATCTCCTTTGATATTATGGTCACATTGTGACCTTCTTTAATTAATCTTTTTGACGCAGTTGCAGCAGCAACACTATAACCAATAATTACAATATTCATTATTTCACCTCAAGAATAAGGATAATACACAAGAATAAAAAATAGAATAAATATTTAATAAAAAAATGCCCTGTCAGCTTGCACCTCCGACAGGACGTTCGTAAACACGAAAGTATTACAAGATGTTCAGGTGTAAAACAGGGGAAAACCCGAACATGCTTTATTTATAACATATGGCATAAGTTTTGTCCAGTGCTAAA
>JAQYFM010000120.1 GCA_028723145.1 Spirochaetales bacterium
AATTGAAGATTTACTAAAGGAATATGGATATTCACTTAACGATGTAGATGTATTTATCGGTAGAGGTGGTTGTGCTTATTCTCAAAAGTCTGGAGTAATGGAAATAGATGAAAAGCTCTATCAAGATACAAGAGATGATAAGGGTGGCAGTGATCATAGTGCTAAGCTAGGAGTTATGCTGGCATACATTTTCTCAAAGGAAACTAATAAAAGAGCTTACACCGTTGATCCTACAAATGTAGATGAATACATACCTGAAGCTAGAATTACTGGAATTAAGGGTGTATATAAAAGAGCTCAATCACATGTATTAAACCAAAAGGGTATTGCAAGACTTTGGTGTAAAGAACATGGAAGGAATTATGAAAATTCAAGGTTAATTGTTTCTCACATTGATGGTGGAATTACCATTGCTGCACATGAAAATGGGTTAATGATTGATGGCACAGAAGGGGCTGGAGGTGATGGACCATTTACCCCAACTCGTCTTGGCTCTATTCCTGTGCTCGAGGCTGTAAGATATGCTAAAAACCATAGTATTGAGGATGTTGAAGCTATGTGTTCTCGTTCCGGTGGTTTTGTCAGTCACTTTAATACCTCAAATGCTGATACCATCCATAAGGCAGTAGAAGAAAATGATGACCATGCCAAGCTTGTTTGGAATGCAATGATATACCAAATTGCAAAGGAAATTGGAGCAATGGCTGCTGTATTAGAGGGAAGAGTAGATGGAATTCTACTAACTGGTGGTTTAGTACGTTTTAATGACATAGTTGAGGGTATTAAAGAGCGTTGTTCTTTCATTGCACCTATTTATGTTTATAAAGGTGAAGTTGAACAAGAGGTATTAAATAGCGAAGTATTAAAAGTGCTAAGAGGTGAAATAAAGGCTAATAAATATAGTGGAAAGCCTGTATTTGAAGGTTATTCTTGGGATGAGTGAGCAAAAACACTACTAGATGTTATATCAACTTTCTTATAGTAAATTGATAGAATAATTGTGCATAGTAGCCAGCCTAATGGATATCCAAGAGCAATTAAAATCAAATGATTATATACTTTTGAGACAATAAATAGATAAATTTGTCTAAATACAATGAAGCAACTCATCATGATAATCATTGGAATTTTTGTGTTTCCGGCACCCTTTAGTGCTCCATTATGAATCTGGTTATATGCAATGCATAAAAAGAATGGGCTCATTGTTCTTAGGAAAATAATTCCATAATTTAATACTTCTGCATCTTTGCAGAATATTAATAAAAGATAAGGTGCAAATATCCAAAGTATTGATAGTAGCACTATTGAAGTAATTACATTCATCCAAGTTGCTATTTTTACGCCCTTAATGGCTCTTTCTTTATCTCCAGCACCGATGTTTTGCCCCATAAATGTAGTAATGGCCAGTCCAATTGATTGTAGTGGTAATAAGCAGAATTTATCAATTTTGTTGTATGATGAGTAACCTGCCATAGCTGCAGATCCAAATGAATTAATGTAGCTTTGGACAAATACATTTGAAAATGCTGTTATCATCATCTGTAGTGCAGTAGGAAGTCCAATTCTAAATATTTGTTTAACTAAAGCAGGATAAAGCTTGATTTTGTTTATTACTATTTTATAGCAATCATTTGTTTTCATTAATGTGTAAAGAACTAATATTGCAGATAGTCCTTGAGCAATAATTGTTGCATATGCAGCTCCACTAACGCCAAATTTAAATACTGCAACAAATATTATGTCTAAAATAGTGTTTGTAACTGCTGAAAAGATTAAAAAGTAAAGAGGATGTTTTGAGTCTCCTACAGCTCTAAGTATTCCAGAACCCATATTGTAGAGCAAAAGACCAATAAGACCTAGAAAGTATATATCAAGGTATTTCTTAGCTTCTGGCCAAACATCCTCAGGAACCTTTGATATTGCAAGAAAGATATCTGTTGTAAAAAGAGAGATAATGGTAGTTCCTATTGCCATTAATATAGTAATTGCAATAGTTGAATGCACCGCTTTATGAACATTATTATCATCAGTTGCACCATAGTATTGTGAAATAACAACACCTGCACCTGCAGATAGTCCTACAAAGAAGCCTATGTATGTGTTTATTATTGAATCAACAGAGCCAATAGCTGCTAAAGCTTCTTTACCAACAAAATTTCCAACTATTATGCTGTCAACAGTATTGTATAGTTGCTGAAAGAAATTTCCAATCATCAATGGGAGAGCAAAGTAAAGAAGGCATTTAAATATTGAGCCTTCAGTCATCCTTTTTGATTTATTTTTACTACTCTCCATAGCTATTCAACATAGCTCTTATTTTGCTTTGTTTCAAGCGCTATAATGTCATTAATTTTTATAGTAATTCCATTAGCTAATTGTATTATTTGTTTCTCTATAAAGATTTTAGTAATAATACTATCTAGAGTGAGATATTTCCCTCCACTTTTTGTTTTATCTTTTTCAAAAAAAGTGATTTTAACTTCTTTTCCAATTGAAGATTGTATCTTGTTATTTAAATTTATAGCTTCATCATTTGTTAAGTATCGTCTATCTTCTGTTACTCTACTTTCTTCACAAATTGCTTCCTCATACCCTGTTAATGCGGCAAATGGAGAAAACTGTGCAGCCCGTTTTGACCTTGGCATAGGGATGTGCTTCATCAAAGATTTATAATCAAGGTTAATTAAATCCTCATTCATGCTTTATGGCCTCCGATTTGACTATTTCTCTCTTTTAAGGTCGCACCATCAGTGTAGTCAAGTGCTCTCAAAATAGCGTTCTTGCCAAAGCGCTCTTTAATTTCAAGTGTAGCCTTTTGTAATGCTCTTTCCTTCTTTAGTTTTTCTTCATCTTCTTTTTGTGAAAATAAATCAAGTTGTATTTCTTCTTCAGCTTCTTTAACACATTTAAGGTTTGTTACTGCAATATTTAATCGACGAATAAAAAGATTAGGAGAAACTATTTCCTCATAGAGTTTAATAAATTCATTAATTAATTGAGAGGAAGAGGAGGTGTAGGTATTAAGCTTTTTAGCTTTATTCACACTCTTTGGAACTTTCCTTCCATAGTGATCAAGCTTAATCTCACCTTTGTAATCTCCATTTTTTAAATTATCTATATCATATCCTACATAGAGTACTATTCCATCTGCCATTAAATCTTTTGAAACTAAATCAAGTGAGATGGTATCAGCCATTTCCTTTAATACTATTTTAGCTTTATCAAAAGAGTAGGGTTCTTGAAGTACTTGGCCCTGTGTTAATGATGTGTTTTCAGGCTTATATGCCTTAATATCTTCCATTCTACAACTTTCACATCCCCAGGCATGGTCTATTAATAATTCTGCATTAACACCAAATTCCTTATATAATCTATCTTCATTTAAGTATTCTTCATCACTTCCAAGCGATGCTTTTGCAAGCTCACCCATAGTGTGAATTCCCATTCGATTTAAATGGTCTACAATTCCTTTTCCAAATCGCCAGAAGTCAGTTAAGGGTTTATAGTCCCAAAGTTTTTTTCGATACGAAATTTCATCAAGAGTTGCTATTCTTACTCCATTTTTATCTGCTTTAATGTGCTTAGCCTCTATATCCATTGCTATTTTGGCAAGATAAAGGTTTGTACCAATACCAGCAGTTGCTGTAATCCCTGTTTGCTTTAAAACTTCATTTATTAACATGGAAGTAAAGTCAAAAGCATTCATTTTATATAGCTTTAGATAGCTAGTTGCATCGATAAATACTTCATCGATTGAGTATACATGAATGTCTTCTGGGGCAATGTATTTAAGATAAATTGAGTAAATACTTTTACTAATATCTATGTAATAAGCCATTCTAGGAGGTGCAATGTGAAAGTCTATTGCAAGATTAGGATTGTTATCTAGCTCCTTTTTTGATCTAGATTTTCCTGTAAGCTTACATACTCTAGCTCTTTTTTGATTAGCTTCTTTTAATATTTGTAATACTTCAAATAGTCTTGCCCTTCCTTTAATACCATAGGTTTTTAAGGAAGGGGACACAGCAAGACATATTGTTTTTTCACTTCTAGAAGGATCTGCAACAACTAAATTAGCATCGAGTGGATCAAGTGCACGTGAAACACATTCAGCTGATGCATAAAATGATTTTAAGTCTATCGCGATGTATGTTCTCTCAGTAGACAACCGGTTTTACTATCTCCTCAATAATATTTAGCTCATCAAGGGTAAATAGGTTTCCTGAAGCTGCTTTAATATTTTTTAGTAGCTGACTTGATTTTGAAACCCCAACGAGCACGCTAGTTACTTTATCATCTTTTAATACCCATTTCAAAGCCATTTCAGAGAGTGTTTCACCACGCTGTAATGCATGAGCATTTAGCTTTTTAATTACATCTAACTTTTGCACTGTAATATCTTCGCTATTTAAGAATTTACTACTTGAAGCAGCTCTACTATCATTTGGAATACCATCTATATAGCGGTCTGTTAAAAGGCCTTGAGCTAATGGTGAAAATGAAATTATACCTTTTCTTAATCTATAAGAGGTTTCTTTTAAACCATTTTTCTCAATTGTTCTATTAAACAAATTGTAGCTATTTTGGTTGATGATAAAAGGTACATTTAATCTTGTTAATATTTCATTTGCCTCTTCAAGAGTTTTTCCATCGTAATTACTAAGCCCAACATAGAGAGCTCTTCCACTTCTTACGATGTCAGCTAATGCTAACATCGTTTCTTCTAGTGGAGTACTTTTATCCATTCTATGGTGGTAGAAGATATCTACGTAATCAAGATTGAGGCGCTTTAAGCTCTGATCAAGACTAGCAAATAGATATTTTCTAGATCCTCCATCGCCATATGGGCCTGGATACATCTCGTAGCCTGCCTTGGTGCTAATTATTAATTCATCACGATAATTTTTTAAGTGGGAGGATAATAATCTACCAAAGTTACTTTCAGCAGCTCCTGGATAAGGTCCATAGTTATTTGCTAAGTCAAAATGGGTTATTCCATTATCAAAGGCTGTAAAGATAATATCCTTTATATCATCTTCTTTTGCATTACTTCCAAAGTTATGCCATAGTCCTAAACTTACACGAGGAAGCTTAAGACCACTATCTCCACATCTTGAATAAATCATTTCTTGATATCGGTTTTCACTTGCTATATACATATAATTTATCCTCCTTTTTTATTATTGTAAGCTATGTATTGATATAAAGAAAAGTTTTTATTGAAGATAATTCATGCAATCGATAAAATAGCTATAGTTGGTGGAAAATGGATTTTAACAAAAGCAAAAGAAAATATGAATGGAAAAATAGCATAAATGAAAATGCTACAAATATAACCGTTATTAGGGTTGTATTCATTATTCTTATTTTTCTTATTGTTCTTATGGCTGCAATTGGTTTTAAACTAAGAAATAATACTGCCTCCTATTCTTTATATTTTGCTCAATATGTTGCATCTTCAACAAAAGATGAGGTTACAAAAAACATAAAAGAGATAGGCAGTGTATTAGATAAAATAGCTTCAAGAATAGAGATTATAATTTCAGAGGGTAGGTTTGAAATAGTTGAAAGAATATTTGAAACTATTTCTTATTCAAATAACTCTAATGCTATTATATACATAGATGTTAATAATAATTTTTCATCTAATACTGATATTAGTAAATATAAAGAAAAGATTAGCTCTACTATAAAGCATGGAAATAGGAACTTTATTTTCTTTGATGATAGAAGTGCTTTTGTTTATGTACCTGTTCATGTAAAAGGTAATGTTGTAGGTAGTGTTGGTTTTATTTACTCATCAAAGCAATTACTTGACATGTTTGGTCGCTTATCAAATGAAAGCCTAATTGGTATTAGATCTATGTTACTTGATGAATCTTTAGATCCTGTAATTATCAGTGATGAGACTTTAGAACTATATAAGTACTTTCTTTCAGATAACAGCAAAGAAAGAAATGATTCCATTATTAATATAAAAACTCTGATGGATGAAAAAAAACAAGGAAGTTATAAGGTTAAAACTAATGAAGGAAATGTTTTCTTGTTTTTTGATAGAATAGAGAAATATGATATTGTCATCGTAACAGTAGTACCTTCAAGTTTATATGGAATTAACATTGATAGCTTCTTTATTCAGTTAGCATTTTTGAGCATTACTGTTATTATTTTATTTACTACATTAATGATATCTATATTATCGAATGCAAAAAAACGTATTTACGATATGATTAATGCTGCCTACTATGATAGAATTACAGGTGGTTTAAATATTAATGGTTTTTATTTCCAAGCTAAGAAAAATATAAATAATTATAACAATTATGCTTTAGTAAGATTTTCAATTCGTGACTTTGCAATTTATACATCAACATTAGGTTCTGATGAAGGAAATAGAATATTAAAGTGTGTTGTAGCTATAATTAATAATAGACTTGCAAAGTATGAGCTTGCCTGTCGTGTATATGCAGAAAACTTCTTATTAATTATCCATGATTCAGAACAAGAGTTACTAGAGGAGCGTTTAGCTTTCCTCGCTAAAAGTGCAGAAGAAGCATTCAATGAGAATTTAGCACAGTCAAATAAAATTACTATCTCTTTTATAAGTGGTGTATATTCAATTGCTGCTAGTGATACTGATATTGAAGCTTTAGCAGAGCGTGTAAGAATAGTACATGATGTTGCCCTTCTTGATGATAGAAGAGGTAATATTACAAAATTCTATGATTCAAATTTACTTAAAACAATTAAAGAAGAAAAAGAGATAACAGATTCATTTGCTCAAGCAATTGAGTATCGTGAGTTCTTGGTTTACTTCCAACCTAAGGTTGATAGCAATACTAACGAAATCGTAGGTGCTGAAGCATTAGTTAGGTGGAAAAAGGGAGATGAAATTCTTCCTCCTAGCAAATTTATTCCAATCCTTGAGAAAAATGGTAATATTACTGAGCTAGATTTTTATGTTTTTGAAGAAGTATGTGCTGATATTAGGCAATCAATATTGATGGGCTATAATGTTGTTCCTGTTTCTGTAAATCTCTCTGTTAGACACTTTGCTTACTATGGCATTGCAGATGATCTCGAGAAAATTCGTTCTTCCTACTCAATACCGGCATCACTTTTAGATATTGAAGTTACTGAAAGTGTATTCTTTGATAAAAAAACAATCGAAATTGTAAAGGTTGAGCTTAATAAAATGCATAAATATGGTTTTGCTTGCTCTCTTGATGATTTTGGTTCAGGATATTCATCATTAAGTTTACTTATGGACTTCGATATTGATTACATCAAAATCGATAAAAGCTTTATTGATAATATTAATAATGCAAAGTCTAAGGTAATTTTGCAGTCAATTATTAACCTTGCATTATCTCTAAATATGGGAATTGTTGCTGAAGGTGTTGAAACAAAAGAGCAATTAGAGATAATAAAACAAATGGGTTGTAAGGTAATTCAAGGTTACATTTATTCAAAGCCTATTTGTTTAGAGGATTGGATTGAGTACAGAAAATCATTCGGGGGAGACTGTCCAAAAAGTCAAAACTAAAATATGATATACGCTGGATATATTGTAGTGACATATATTAATACCGCTATATAAAGCGTATATAAGTATTTAACAGATAGTTTTCGGACAGTCTAGGGGGGGCAAACCCTACTGGATTATAAATACTTGCAGGTAAAATAAATGAAAGATAATAAACACTATAAGATGATGACAGAGGCTCCAGTAGAGCCTCTTGTTCTCAAATTGGCTGTACCTACAGTTATTTCGATGTTAGTTTCTTCTATCTATAATATGGCCGATACGTTTTTCGTATCTCAATTAGGTACTAGTGCATCTGCAGCAGTTGGAATTGTATTTTCTCTAATGGCAATTATGCAGGCAATTGGATTTACAATTGGAATGGGAAGTGGAATTTTAAGCTCTAGACTTTTAGGAGCAGGAAAACAAAAGGAAGCTAGCATTACAGCTTCATCTGCCATCTTTATGGTTGTGATTTTTTCTACACTTCTTTCAATCTTTGGGTTAATTTTTTGTAAACCTTTAATGGTTTTCTTAGGTTCGACACCTACAATACTACCTTATGCTCTAGATTACTCCTCGTTTATCTTATATGCCTGTCCGTTTATTTGTACCTCATTTGTATTTAACAATCTATTACGTAATGAGGGGAAGGCGTTCTATGCAATGATTGGTCTTACAACGGGAGGCGTTTTAAATATTATTTTAGATCCAATCTTTATCTTCGCTCTAAACCTAGGTACCCGTGGTGCTGCTATGGCAACTGCACTAAGTCAGGTAATTAGTTTCTTTATTCTATTAGCTATGTTTGTCTCAAAGAAGAGTAATTTAGACTTAAGACTTAGTTATATATCTAAAGAAATAAAAACCTATTTACGTATTTTAAAAACAGGGCTTCCAAGTCTCTCAAGGCAGGGCTTAGCATCAATTGCATCAATGACATTAAATGTTCAAGCAGCTAGCTTTGGTGATGCAGCTGTTGCTGCTATGAGTATTTCTGGTAGAATTACCTTCTTCTTATTTTCAGCGCTCTTAGGTTTAGGACAGGGATTCCAGCCTGTTGCAGGTTATAACTATGGTGCTAAAAAGTATTCTAGGGTAAAAAGAGCAACACTATTTACTGCTTTCTTTGGGACAATTATAATTGCAATTCTATCAATACTGTGTTTTATCTTTGCACGTCCTTTAGTTACTACATTTAGAAAAGAAGATATTGATGTAATAACAATTGGTGTAAAAGCATTACGTTTCCAAACAATTGCGCTACTGCTATGTGGAATCAATGTTGCAACTAATATGTCAATGCAGGCAACTGGACACATTGCGGGTGCAACTTATTTAGCACTTTGTAGACAAGGAATCTATTTTCTACCATTTATTATTTTCCTACCAGCAAAACTTGGTATTTTAGGCGTTGAAATTGCTCAGCCACTTGCTGATGTCTTTACTTTTATTACTTCTTTAGTATTTTTCATCAGACTTATTAAAGAGTTGGGTGGAAAAAAAGACGAAGTTATTCTATAGTTTTCCTACTATGGACTTTTCAGATTTTGGAAAAAAACTAACATCAAGATCAGGTATCTTATTACTAATGGATGACTTGGGAAAGCCTCTTCCTCCAGGCGTTAAGCCTTACCCTCTTGGAGGAGGAAATCCTGCAAGAATTAAAGAGGTTGAGAAAGTATATAGAGAGGAGATGGAAAAAATTCTCTCTACAGAGGATGCTTTTGAAGATATTCTTTGTCACTATGACGCCCCACAGGGCAGAATGAGCTTTGTAAATGCAATAGCTTCATATTTTTCATCTAAATATGGTTGGAATGTAAAAAGTGAAAATGTTGCTATTTCAAATGGATCTCAAAGTGCAATGTTTTACATTTTTAATTTATTCTCAGGAACATATGGGGATAAGAAAAAAACTATTCTATTTCCATTAATGCCAGAATATGTAGGTTATGCTGATCAAGGACTTGAGTGGAATACTTTTGTAAGTGTTCCATCAAAATGTGAGTACTTTGAGGACAGATCTTTTAAATACACTCTAGATCAAGAAGCTGTTAGTAAGTATTTAAGTGAGCATAGTGAAGTAGGTGCTATTTGTGTTACAAGACCAACGAACCCAAGTGGAAATGTATTAACAGATAAAGAAATAAAATTTTTATCTGATAAGGCAAAGGAATATAATATTCCATTAATAATTGATAATGCATATGGACTACCATTTCCTAACATTGTTTTTACCGATGATGCAACTCCAGTTTGGAATGAGAATATTATCCTTTCTATGAGTTTATCAAAGATTGGCCTTCCATCATTAAGGACTGGAATAATTCTAGCAAGTCCTACTGTTATTGAAGCACTAGGAAATATTAATGCTATTGCAGCACTAGCTTCTGGTTCAATGGGGCAAGCCTTAGCAGAGGATTTAGTGAAAACAGGAAAGCTTGTTGAAATGGCAGATAACTATGTAAAACCATTTTATCAAAAGAAGAGAGAAAATATTATTTCCTACATTAATGAGTTCTTCGAAGGAACTAATTACCACTACCATAGAATTGAAGGTTCTATATTCTGCTTCTTATATCTTCCTTCTTTAAAGATTTCTTCGATAGAGTTCTACAAAAAACTAAAAGAAAGAGGCGTTATTACTGTTCCTGGTGAGTATTTCTTCTTTGGTAGCAAAGAACAAATGGAAGGTAAAGCTTATCCTCATCCACACTATGATAAGTGTTTAAGAATAAACTACTCAGCTCCTGATGATATAGTTAAAGAGGGAATAAGAATAATTGCTGAGCTTTATAAAAAATGGTCATAAATGATTAGAGGACTGCATTTTCGCAGTCCTCTATATGTATTTAAAGAATGTGATCAAGGAAGCTTTTGGTTCGTTCACTCTTTGGATGTGTAAACATCTCTTCTGGAGTTCCTTCCTCAATAATTTCACCGGAATCCATAAATACTACTTTATCAGCAGCAGCTCTAGCAAATCCCATTTCATGAGTAACTAGAAGCATTGTTGTTCCATCTTTAGCAAGTGAAAGCATAACATCAAGTACTTCTTTAATCATCTCAGGGTCTAAAGCAGAAGTTGGTTCATCAAATAGCATAGCTTTAGGATTCATAGCAAGAGAACGAGCAATAGCTACTCTCTGTTGCTGTCCACCTGAAAGCTGAGTAGGGTGATTTTTAGCTTTATCCTTCAAACCAACCTTATCAAGAAGTTTATAAGCTAATTCTTCAGCCTTAGCTTTATCCATCTTGAGGACCTTACGTGGTGCAAGAGTGATATTATCAAGAACAGTTAGGTGAGGGAAAAGGTTAAAAGACTGGAATACCATACCAACCTCTTCTCTTACTTTTCTTAAGTCAGTTTTAGGATTTGTTACTTCAACATCATCGATGAATATTTGTCCACTTGTTGGTGTCTCTAACATATTAACACTTCTTAAAAGTGTTGATTTACCACTTCCAGATGGACCAATAATAACAACTACTTCTCCATCATTTACTGTTAATGATGCATTCTTTACTGCATGAACAGTTTTAATTCCATTAGCAACAAAGTCTTTTGATAGATTTTTAATTTCAATTTTAGCCATTCTTATGGAGCCTCTCTTCAAGTAAACCGACTAAGCGGGAAAGTACGAGTGTAAAGATAAGGTATATTAATGCAACAACTAACATTGTCTCAAGTGATAAAAAGGTTCTTGAGATATACTCTCTACCCTTTCTAAGGATATCAGCAAGTGCAAGCTGAGAAACAAGAGATGAATCTTTGAGCATTGAAATAAACTCATTACCAATTGCAGGAAGAATAACCTTAGCTGTTTGAGGAAGAATAACATGGATAAATGCCTGTGTTCTTGTTAAACCTAAAGCTGTAGCTGCTTCCATTTGTCCCTTTGGAATAGCTTGAATACCTGCTCTTACAATTTCACCCATATATGCACCAAAACAAATAGATAGTGAAATAATTGCAGCTATCATACCTTCAATGTGGAAAAATCTTCCAAGTGCATAGTAGATGAAGATAAGTTGTACAAGTAGTGGAATACCTCTTATAAACTCTACATAAACACCACTAATCATATTAATAATGTGGTGTTTAGAAACAGATCCTAATCCTGTAAATACACCAATGATTACGGCTCCAATAATTGCAAAGATAGTTACTTCAAAGGTTACTGGTGCACCTTTAATACATACAATAAATATCTCTCTGTATGGATCTGGTTTAAAAATGATTAGTAATAATAAAATAGCTAGCGCAAGGAAAAATGTAATCCTCCAGCTAGTCATAAGATGCTTCTCACCTTTTTTAGGGATGAGAGGTCCATCTGTCATTGTAATAGTTTGAACTTTCTCGTCTTTTGATGAATCAACAGAGACTACCTTTTTACGAATAGTCTCTGTCTTAACGAGAGTTTCTATACTCTTGTTATCCATTGTATCTCCTAGATAATGTTATATTTCTTCATTAACTCATCCATAGTACCATTTTCTTTTAGTTTTGCAAGAGATGAGTTGATTAAGTCTAATAATTCTTTATCACCTTTTTTAACTGCAATAGCAATCTCCTCAATATCGCTACTAGCTTCACCTGTAATAACAAGCTTGTTAGCATAGTTAGGATTTGCTAATACGAAGTCAGAAGCAATTAATGAGTCACATACACATGCATCAACGTTACCGTTAATCATATCCTCGATAGCAAGTCCAATTGAATCATAAGCTTTAACAACTACATCCTTATTTTGCTCAACTGCGAAGTGACCTGTTGTACCCATCTGTACACCAACCTTCTTGCCTGAGAGAGAGTCAAGAGAGTTGAGATCTGAATTTGCATTTAAGGTTACAATTGACTGCTTAATAGTAAAGAGAGTGTCTGAAAAATCAATTGTCTTCTTTCTTTCTTCAGTTACTGTTACACCTGATGCAACTGCATTGTATTGTCCATTTGCAAGACCAGCAAAAATTGTATCCCAAGCTGTATTGATGTATTTCATCTCAACGCCAGAAACTTTGCTCATTTCTTTGATTAAATCAACTTCAAAACCTGTAATTTCACCATTTTCATCAACGTATTCAAGTGGTGGCCATTCACAGTTCATAGCAAATGTATATGATTTTGTTCCATCCTCTTTAGCGCCTGAAGCAAAAACAGTAGCAATAGCTACAAGACAAATAAGTAAAAGTGCAACTAATTTTTTCATTTTCAAACCTCTTATAATTAGGATGTTTGCATAATGCATATTTTTACAGATATTGTCAATA
Source organism: Spirochaetales bacterium (assembly GCA_028723145.1). Classification (GTDB taxonomy): domain Bacteria; phylum Spirochaetota; class Spirochaetia; order Sphaerochaetales; family Sphaerochaetaceae; genus Bullifex. Next base: position 12,800 of record JAQYFM010000120.1, read on the forward strand.
AAGAATGTATAAAAATACAAAAAATATGAATTATTTTAGTTTTTATGCATGATGAAAGAATAAAAAAAGGAGGCCGAAGCCTCCTTATAACAAAGAAAACAAATACTAGAGTAAGTTCCACTTAGCCTTGAGCTTATCATATGAGCCATCTGCTTTAAGCTCACTAAGACCCTTGTTAATTAAGTCAAGAAGTTCTTTGTTTCCTTTCTTAACTGCGATTGCAATATCTTCTTGGGTAAATGAAGAACCTGCTACCTTAAGCTTGTCAGAGTAGTTAGGATTAGCAAGTACAAAGTCTGATGCAATTAATGAGTCACAAACACAAGCGTCTAAGTTGTTATTAAGCATATCTTGAAGTGCAAGACCAATGTCATCATACTGTTTTCTAACTACATCATAGTTATCAAGAACTAAGTCTCCTGTGGTACCAATTTGTACACCAACCTTTAAGCCCTTAATATCATCAATTCCCTTAACAGTAGAATCCTTTTTAACAATGATAACCTGACCTGCTTCTAAAATTGGAGTTGAGAAGTCCATTGTTTTCTTTCTATCTTCTGTAACTGATACACCAGAAGCAACACCATCATATTGGCCATTTGCAAGACCTGCAAAGATGGTATCCCATGGAATGTTCTTCGCAACCATCTTTACGCCAACCTTTTCACCAATCATTGGAACAAGTTCTACTTCAAAGCCTGTGAGGTTGCCACTTTCGTCGATGTATTCAAGTGGTGGCCATGTTGCATCTGTTGCAAAAACATAAACTTTTTCAGCTGCTTCTTTCTTAGAGCAAGAGAAGAGCATAAAAATTGAAAGCACAATTATTAAAACTGTTAAACCCTTTTTCATACCTTTTTATCCTTATAGATTTTTAATTTTTTCTTTATAAACATGTGTAAAGAAGATTATTGAGAATAATAAACCAAAAACTTCAGCAATTGCAAAGCTATACCATACACCATTAATACCAATTAGTTTAGATAGTAAATATGCACAAGGACAAAGTACAACAAGCTGTCTAATAATTGATACCATCATTGAGGCAAAGCCAAATCCTGTTGCTTGGAATGATGCTATTAAAATAATAGAAATAGCAGCAGGTATAAAGCATAAGCTAATTGACCTTAGTGCCGGGATACCTATTTTATACATTTCCTCTGTTGCACTAAATAGTGAGAGTAATTGTCTTGGCATAAGCTGGAATAGTAATGTACCGAGAATCATAATTAAGAGTGCAACTACGAGTCCTAATTTCATAGTGCTTATCATTCTCTTTTTATTTTTTGCTCCATAGTTAAAGCCAAGTATTGGAATTACACCATTGTTTAAGCCAAAAACAGGCATAAATACAAAGGATTGTAATTTAAAGTAGACACCAAATACTGAAACAGCAGTAGAGGAGAATGCAATTAATATACCATTAATTAAGGATACCATAATTGTACCAATACTGTTCATAACAATAGATGGAAGACCTACTTGGAAAATATCTTTGATAATTCTTGCATTTGGACGAATATCTTTTATTTTGATTTGGATGTAATCATTTTTGCTTAAGAAGTATAGGGCAAGTAACATAGATGCAATTTGTCCAATTACTGTTGCAATTGCAGCACCATTTACCCCAAGTTTAAATACAAAAATAAATATTGGGTCTAATACAATATTTGTAATTGCACCTGTTAGCTGCATAGTCATTGGCTGTACAGAGTTTCCAGTTGCTTGAATTAGTTTCTCAATGAAAATTGAAAATATACAGCCAAAGGAAATAATTAAACATATTCTAGAATATGATGTTGAAAGCTTAAGTAGCTCTGCATCTTGAGTAAAAATGTTTAAAAAAGGCTTTGCTAAAAATAATCCAATAAAAATAAATAGACAAGAAATAACTAACCCTAAAAAGAGAGTAGTTGAGGCAACATGGTTAGCTTCTTCATGTCGACCTTCTCCTAATCTTCTTGATAGAAGGCTGTTAATACCAACACCAGTTCCGACTGCTGCAGCTATTAATAAGTTTTGCATTGGGAAGGCTAATGAAACTGCTGTTAAAGCTGTTTCTGAGACCATTGCTACAAATATGCTATCAACAACGTTATAAAGAGCTTGAATAAGCATACTTAGCATCATTGGAAATGACATTTTAAAGAGCAGGCGAGGAATAGTCTCACTCTGCATGATATTTGTTTTCTGCATAGCACTGTATATATAAGCTGTAATATTAATTCTTTTCAATACAATATTGTTAAAATTATACTCACTGTATTGTATAAATGAAGCATTTTCAGTAAAAAATAAATATCCTATTTGAGGTTGGTATTATGATCGTATGTAAGTTTGGCGGTTCATCAGTTGCCGATGAAAAACAGATAATGAAGGTTAAGGACATCCTTGAAGCTAATAAGGATCGTAAAGTAGCAATTGTTTCTGCACCAGGTAAGAGAAACAAGGAAGATAGAAAAATAACAGATATGCTATATGAGTGTAACTCTTTAGTTCAACAAAATAAGAGTTGTAAACGCGTATTTGCTGAAATTGGTAAACGCTATCTTGATATTGCAACTGCATTAAAGCTAGACACAAAAAAGCTTACTCTAGCTTTAGATGACGTTAGAAGAAAAATTGATGCTGGTCGTGGTACAGACTATGCAGCAAGCCGTGGTGAATATCTTTCAGGATTATTGATTGCAGAATACCTTGGATGGGAGTTTGTAGATCCTGCATCATATATCGTTATTAATTCAGATGGTACTGTAAATCCTATTAGCTATGAGCGTTTAGCAACAAGACTTTCAACAGGAAGTTGTTATGTTATGCCAGGCTTTTATGGTGCAACTCCAGAAGGTGTTATAAAGACATTCTCTAGAGGTGGTTCAGATATCTCTGGTGCTATTGCCGCAAGAAGTGTAAATGCTGACCTTTATGAAAACTGGACAGACGTTTCTGGTGTATATGCTGCTGATCCAAGAATTGTTGAAAATGCACGTGTAATTCCAGAACTTACATATGTACAGGTTCGTGAGCTTAGTGATGTAGGAGCTTCTGTTTTCCATGAGGAAGCAATTGCTCCTGTAATTCCTGTAAAGATTCCTATCAATATTAAAAATACAGATCGCCCAGAGGATCCAGGCACAATAATTAGCTCTGAAGTTGATCCAAGAGGGCTTTGTGGTGTTTCTGGTAAAACTGGATTTACAAAGCTCAAGCTTAGAAAACTAATGATGTTTAAAAAGTCTGGTATGCGCCATGCTTTATTAACAATCCTCCATCTTTATGGAGTAAGACCTTCTTACTCTCTCTTTGGTATCGATTCAATTGTTTGGCTCTTTGATAGTAAGATGGCAAATGATAATGTCTTGAGATCAATGTGTGAACGCTTAAAGAAAGACTTCGAGCTTGATGATGTAGTCTTTGAGCGTAATCAAGGAATCGTAGGTTTGGTTGGTGGTCATATGGATGAGTCAACAGCTTTTATTGATGCTGCATGTGCTTTAAGAGATAGTAATATTAAAGTAAATTTCATGAACTTTGGTGCATCAAGAACTACTGCCTTAATTGGTGTTAATGAAGAAGATTGTAAAGAAGCAGTTCAGTGCCTTTATAATAAATTATTCTAAATCATAATTTTTTCAAATAAGCTCTCTTTCCATTTGGAGGAGAGTTTTTTTTTATTCAATTATAAAGTGATAAAAAAAGCACAGCATTTAAGCTGTGCCTTTTGCTATATCTGATATTAGCGAATTGCGAGTTCTGTTTCAGCATCAAAGAACTTAGCTTTGTCCATATTAGGGATGAGGCTAATCTTTGTGTCAACAGCAGGAATAACTGTACCGTCAATCTTACCGATAACTTTAGCTGTAGAAGTAGCAACGTAAACGTGAGTTTCAGCACCAAGTGGTTCAACAACAGAAACGTGACCATCAATAGTCTTACCAGCTTCTGGAGTCTTTGTGAACTCAACATCTTCAGGGCGAATACCGAATGTAACCTGCTTACCAACATAAGGCTTAAGAACCTTAGCCTGAGCTGGAGTTACTTCGATTTTGAATGTACCTTCATTAACGAAAATCTTATCTCCCTGAGCTTCAACCTTAGTGTTGATGAAGTTCATTGGAGGGGAACCGATGAAGCCTGCAACAAACTTGTTGTCTGGGTTGTTGTAGAGTTCGAGTGGTCCACCAATCTGCTGGATAACACCAAGCTTCATAACAACGATCTTATCAGCCATTGTGAGTGCTTCAACCTGGTCGTGTGTTACATAGATCATTGTAGCCTTGAGGCGGTGGTGGAGACCTGAAATCTCAGCTCTCATCTGTACTCTGAGCTTAGCATCGAGGTTTGAGAGAGGTTCATCGAAAAGGAATACCTTAGGCTGTCTTACGATTGCACGTCCTACTGCAACACGCTGTCTCTGACCACCAGAGAGAGCCTTTGGCTTTCTTTCAAGAAGCTGTTCAATGTCGAGAATCTTTGCTGCTTCTCTAACACGTCTGTCAATTTCTTCTTTGTCAAATTTTCTAATCTTAAGACCGAATGCCATGTTATCATATACGGTCATGTGAGGATAGAGTGCATAGTTCTGGAATACCATTGCAATATCTCTATCTTTTGGTGGTACATCGTTAACGACTTTGCCGTCGATTGTAAGTGTACCAGATGAGATGTCTTCAAGACCTGCAACCATTCTGAGTGTTGTTGACTTACCACAACCAGAAGGTCCAACGAGAACAACGAACTCTCTGTCCTCGATGTCGATGTTAACGTTGTCTACTGCCTTAACGCCTCCATCGTAGATCTTGCAGATATTTTCAAGTTTTACTGTAGCCATATCTGCTCCTTTGTTTTGATAATTCAATCTTAAAGGATAAAAAGTGCAAAATAAAGAAATTTTAATTTTTTTATCCTCTTTTTTTCGCGAAAACTGGGTAAAAATTGATGTTTTGCTGACTAAATAAACTAAATTAGTCAATAAACTATTTTTTTACTTGAAATCCTAATTAAAAGATGGTTTAGTTAATTTATGCCAAAGACCTATACTAAAGAAGAAAAAGATAATATTAGACAGATATTACTAGAGGAAGCAGAGATAGCTTTAGCCCATAGCGGTATTGAAAGTATAACTGTTGATAGCTTAGTAGAAGCTGCTTCGATTCCTAAGGGGAGTTTTTATCTTTTTTATTCATCTAAAGAAGAATTATTTTTAGATGTAGTTTCCACTTTTCGTAAGGATAGTGAGGAAAAAACACTTTCTCTATTAGCCGAGCTTGATGAAAACCACATCGTAACAAGCTTAACTGAAGTATTTACTTTTTTGACTAATGAAATTATTAAAAAAGGAATTTTTAGAATTGTTGATGAAAAGCAACAGGCAATAATTAGAAAAAAGGTGGGAAAGAAGAGAGTTGAAGAAGTCCTAAATGATTTATTTAGCTATTTTAAGGAGCTTTTTTCTTACTTTGCAATTGATGACAAGGATGACTTAGAAGGCTTTTATTCAGCTTATTTACTACTTTTATACTCCTTTTTGCATAAAGACAAAATAAAAGACCTCGAAGCTAGTACAAGGCTAATACTTAGAGGTCTAATACTTCAATTAGTAGGAGAGTGATTAGTTATTTTCTATCTCTTCACTCTCATCTTGTTTATCTTTCTTTGAAATGATAGCTTCAATAATTCTCTTATCTTCTACACGGGTTACTGTGATATCTAAGCCATTAACAGATACATTGAATTGCTTTCCATCCTCTGGAATAGTGTGTAAGCATGAGAAAATCATGCCACCAACAGTATCGTAATCACGATCATCAGGAATATTAATATCAAGCTCATCATTTAAATCATCAATAGAAAGTGTTCCTTGAACTTTCCATTTATTTTCATCAATCTTTTCAATCTCAGGTGATTCAGCTTTATCATATTCATCGTAGATATTACCAACAATTTCTTCAAGGAGGTCTTCTAAAGTAACAATACCTCTTGTTTCACCATATTCATCGATAACAATAGAAATATGGATTTTGTTTTTTTGCATATCGGAAAAGAGCTGGTCTGCTTTAATTGTCTCAGGAACAAAGTATGGCTTTCTAAGCATATCTTTGACGCTTTTTCCATTTGTATCATTAAGATTAATTAAGAACTCTCTAGAATTTAATATACCAATAATATTATTAATATCATCTTTATAAACTGGGAAACGTGAATTACCAGTTTCTTTGATAATCTTTAAAATATCTTCTTCACTATCTTCTATACTAATAGCATTAACATCACTAACTCTAGTCATTATTTCAGATATAGTAATATCGTTAAATTCAAAGATATTTTGAATCATTTCCTGCTCATCCTCTTCGATTGAGCCTGATTCACCACCAACATCAACCATCAGCCTAATATCATCTTCTGAAACGTTATCATCTTCAGCTTCTGTTTTAAGGTTTAATAGCTTTAGGATAAAATTAGTAGTGCCACTAATTAATACAATTATTGGTTTAAAGATAATTGATATTGTAGAAATAATTCCACAGCATGCTTTTGCAACTTCGTATGACTTTTGCTGTGCAATTCTCTTAGGTATTAACTCACCAAATACAATAGTAACGAAGGTAAGTATTAAGGTAATAATAATTACCGAAATACTATTTAATACACTATAACTAATATTTACTCCAATCTTGATAAACCAATTTGCTAAAGGCTCGGAGAGAGAATCAGCAGCAAAAGCTGCACCTAAGAATCCTGAAAGTGAAATTCCGACTTGGATAGTTGATAAAAATCCGGCAGGGTTTTCTGCAAACTTTAAAAGCTTGGTTGCGTTTTTATCGCCATCTTCTGATAATTTACGCAGTTTTGTTGTATTTAATGAAATAACTGCTATTTCCATTGATGCAAAGAATGCATTAAACGCGATTAATATTGCTTGTATTAATAATTGTTTGGGTACAGAGACCATCTTAACTTAATAACTCCTTATAAAAAAATTTGTTTAGAAAAAATTTTTTCTCAGAGGAGCAAACATTTAAATTTCATCCTTCTACTGTGAGGATCATCTAAAGAATCATTACAATCTTTAGGTAAAGGGCTTTCGTCCACTATAATTCCTTTGCACTTTGTGTGCGACAATATATTGTCTTTAATAATATTAACACTATTTATACTCGTCAAGGGATAGAAGAGTACATATAATGCACAAAAAATAAATAATGCCTAATAAAATATAGTTTATATCAAAAGGGTATAACTACAAAAATCTCTTTAAAAACATAAAACACCC
>JAQYFM010000121.1 GCA_028723145.1 Spirochaetales bacterium
ATTAGTAAAAATTGTCTAATTAGCAATAAAACTCTAGATGTTCTTTGGTGGTTTACTGAAAAGAGGTGGTAAACTGCACTTAAAATTGAAAAGATAATGAAAAAAGAAAATGTTAGTGTTTGAAGAACAATAATAGAACTATTAATCCCTCTAACTAAACTAATTGAAAGCATTGCAACACAAGCTAAAGCTGCAATTATATCGCAAACTCCATTTACAACGCTATTTGATTCCTTCTTTTTAGTACACTCAAAACGAGCAACATCGTAATCAAAGCTGAATTTAGTACCATTTTTTAATGAGGCGGTAAACTTAAGTTCCTCAACTTCATCATAGTGAGTAATAATTTCATCTGTCTTTGCTTTAAAAGCTTCAAATACACTTTTTTTATCCATACTCAACTCCAAAACTTATTCATTTTTATATCGTTAATTAGAAATTCAACTTCCTTTTTAATCTTTTCAGTTATAATCTCTTCTGCCTTATTTCTATCTGTTAAGGCAAGTTTTCTTTCCTCTTCAAAGGTCATAGGATCACCAATGTTTGCATAGTAATTCTTAGAAACTACTGTCATTTCATGGCCAACAAAACTACTATCTTTTTTCTTAATTCTTCTCATTGGAGCAATTAATCCAATTGGAATAACAGGAACCCCTGTTTCAAGATAAATTCTTGCAACACCTTTTTTAAACTCTAAAAGCTCTGTTCCTGTATTTAACATTCCTTCTGGAAAAATATAAATACTATCCCCAGCTTCAATATATTTTTTAGCTGAAGAAACAACCTTACTTCTATTTTCTTTTGTATTTGCAGGTATTTGATCTGCTAAACGTAAATATGTTTTTAAAAGTGGAACATTAAAAGCAGGACCTATTACCATGTGTATATCATCTTTCATAATGGTTGTAACAAAGTGTGCATCTGATGAAGAAAAGTGGTTGGATACAAATATTTTAGGTCCTTTTGGAAGAGGACAACTAAACCAAGTTTGAAAGTCAAACCTGATTGAAAGAAATATTTTTACTGCTTTTCTATATACACTGTGTAAAAACTTAGCTCTTTTATTCACTTCGCTTTTATTTTCTCACTTATTTTCACTTCTAGTCAATTATGGTAATCTAAAGATATGGAAATGAGAGCTAGTCACATTCTTGTTAAAGATAAATCTTTAGCAGATAAAATTTATTTAGAGTTAAAAAATGGAGCTTCCTTCCAAGCTCTTGCAAAAAAATATTCAACTTGTCCATCTAAGGAAAAGGGTGGGGATTTAGGCTTTTTTAAAGAAGGTCAAATGGTTAAAGAATTTGAAGAAGCTACTAAGAAGCTTGGTTATGGTTCTATTTCACGCCCAGTTAGAACTCAATTTGGTTATCACATTATTAAAAAAACAGGTACTAGATGAAGAAGGTATTAATATACACCGATGGAGCTTGTAGTGGTAATCCTGGACCAGGCGGGTGGGGTGCTATCTTAAAGTATGGAGAAGCAGAAAAAGAAATATCTGGTGGAGAAGCTTTAACAACCAATAATAGAATGGAGTTAACTGCTGCTATTATGGCATTAAGTGCCCTTAAAGAGTCTTGTGAGGTTGATTTATATTCCGATAGTAAGTACCTAATTGATTCATTTTCAAAAGGCTGGGTATATTCCTGGCAGAAAGCAGGGTTTAAGAAAAAAGGTAAAGACGTTCCAAATACAGATTTATGGATTAAACTATTACAACTATTTAATATTCATAAAGTAAATCTAATTTGGGTTAAAGGTCATGCTGAAAATGAATACAATAATCGCTGTGATAAACTAGCGGTTAGTGAGTGGAAGAGGCTCAAAGGTAATAGTTGATAAATCAGGGATGGTAGGAATAGAGTAAGTATAGTTAGATTTACTATCCTCTTTTATTTGTGAAAGAGAGTTAAGTGAAGAATCATCTTTAAAGAGTATATCTTTAGCATCTTGGTTATCTTTATCATATTTTAATACAAGACTAGCCATTCTTTTTGCATCAGAATATCTAAACATATTTTGATAATGATTCATTAGTTCTAGAGCAACCGCACTATGTGCACTATCGATTTCTAGTAGTTTTTCATATGTTTTTTCATACTCATTGTATTGAAATAATTCTTTCAGAATATATGCTTTTAATGTATAAAATCGAACTATTTGAGGATGAAGTGATAATGCTTCATCAATAATTTTTAAAGCTTTATCAAATTTTTTTTCACTAGCTAAAGCAAAAGCAAGATTATAACTTGTGCTCTTATCATCTGGATTTAAATTATATGCATTAATAAGAGCACTTAAAGTTTCATCTTTGCTTTCAAGTGGTGTGAGTGCACTTGATTGACTCACACTACTTGTTGTTGAGCAAGAAATTAAAAGTAGAAATACTATTTCAACCAAGAACAGTTTTTTCAATTTCATTAACTTGATCTCTGTAAAGATTTAATATTCCACTACCATAATCACCAATGAGCTGAATCATATTTCTAGGATTTTCTCCATCCACACCATTGAGACGGTCACCAGCATCGCCAAGACCAGGAAGAATATAAGCCTTTTCATTTAATACAGGATCCATCCAAAGAGTGTAGATTTCAGCATTAGGAATTGCTCTTGCAATTCTAAGTGCACCCTTAAGGGCTGAAATTACGTTAATAAACTTAATGGATTTTGGCTTGATACCTTCTTTTTCAAGGTACTTAATGATTGTAACTAAAGAGCCACCTGTTGCATTCATTGGATCTGCAAAGATTAAGTCTTTACCATTTAACTCTTCAAGGTTAAAGAATGATTTATCAAGATCAAGGACATATGCCATGTTATCTTCTTTTTTACTTTCATCTCTCTTAATCTTAAATAGAGCAAATGGAGTAATAAAACCATCACTTGAGTAATCCTCAATTTCCTTACTCATAATAATAGATGGAAGAAGGGCTCCACGAAGCATAACACACATAACAGAATCATGGATTAAATCATCAACATCTGGAATTCTATGTACAGCATAGTTTTGACATGGGAAGTTAACTGGAGTTTTTTCAATTAAGCTTCTTTTATTTTTTATTGCTTTATCACTATAGGTGTGAGCAAAAAGTAACTCATATGCTCTTTGGATATAGTAAACAAACTCATCGTGCTGAGTTTTAGGGTCTCTTAATTTTGCAATTAATCTTGAAGCTGCTCCATGCTGTTCATCTGGAGTTTCAAAAGAATAAACATGGATTTGAGGCTCTGTTGAACAAATTTCTTCAAGTGCATGTCCAATCTTGGCAGCATTATTGGTAAGTAAGTTACCAGCTACTTCAATTTCTGCATCATCTTTTGCATTGTCCATTAATTTACAGCTATCTAAATATTCATCATAGAGTTTATGAACACCATCAAGCTTAGCTTTATCACTCTCACTTAAAAAACCGTCTAAATCGGTTGCATGTAAAATTATTTTATTAGACATTTTTATCTCCGACTAAAAACAATATAAATGAAAAAGACAACTTTCTCTACAACATTCTTTATTTAAAAGAGACATTTTGTTAATATAAATTTATTGATTTTGCTCTTCTTTTAAAGAAGATGGCTAAAATAAGGAGTTTTCTATGAACATGGTATTTTTAGGCCCTCCAGGAGCTGGTAAGGGAACAATTGCTAAGGAAGCTAAGGTATATTACTCAATTCCTCACATTTCAACAGGTGATTTATTTAGAGCAGAACAGGAAAAAGGTACAGAACTTGGTAATAAGGTTAAATCAATTATTGCAAGTGGTAATCTTGTTCCAGACGAAATTACTATTGAAGTTGTAAGACAGCGCCTTAGCCAAGACGATACTAAAAAAGGTTTCATTCTTGATGGTTTCCCACGTACTATCGCTCAGGCAGATGCTCTAAGTAATATTGTAAATATTGATAAAGTTGTTAACTTTGTTGTTGATAAAGAAGCTGTTGTTAAGAGAATTAGTGGTAGAAGATTCTGTAAGAGCACAGGTAGAACATACCATGTAATTTACAACCCACCTAAGGTAGAAGGTATCGATGATGAAACTGGTGAACCACTCTATCAGAGAGAAGATGACCAGCCAGAAAGAGTAAAGACAAGACTCGAAGTATATGATGCATCTACTGCACCACTTATTGAGTACTACAAGGCAAAGGGTGTATTAGTTGATGTTGATGCATCTCCAGCTCCAGAAGTAGTTTTCGATAGCTTAAAGAAAGCACTTACAAAATAATTACATTTTGATAAAATACCCTCTACGGAGGGTATTAATGTTTAAAGATATAATTACAAGCCAAGTATCTAGTGAATTTGTTTCACCTCTCTTTCCAAAACAAGGTGATGATGTAGAACTTAAAATATTCACAGGTGACGTAAAAGTAAAAAATGTAGCTGTATTTACAAATAGATTTGGACTTGAATGGCGTTATGATATGAGTCAAGAGGGCAGCTACTATAAATGCAAAGTAAAAGCACCATATAAACCTGAAGGACTAAGATATTACTTTAGTTTTGATTATGAAGATAGAATTTACTATTTATCGAAGAAAGGTTTTACAATGTGGGCTCCTTGTGCAAAGGACCAGTTTTTCATTGTTACTGATTACACATCTCCAAAATACATTGCATCTTCAACTTGTTATCAAATCTTTCCTGATAGATTTTGTAATGGGGATAAGTCAAATGATGTAAAGGATGGTGAATATGTATTTAATGGTGGTGTTGTAAGTGCTCACACCTTTGATGAAATCCCTGATGAATATGAAAAAGCTAGATGTGTTGACTTTTTCAATGGTGATTTAAAAGGAATAGAAGAAAAGCTATCCTATTTAAACGATTTAGGAATTACAGTTTTATATATTAACCCAATTTTAAGAAGTAGAACTGTTCACCGCTTTGATTGCATCGATTACTTTAATGTAGATGAAAAATTAGGTGGAAACGAAGCTTTAATTTCATTAACTAAAAAAGCTCATGAACTTGGAATTAAGATTGTAATTGATATCTCAATTAACCATACAGGAAGTGACCATGAATGGTTTAAGAAGGCTCAGGAAGACCCTGAGTGTGAAGAAGCTAGTTACTACTACAAAAAAGAAGATGGTTCGTTTTTATATTGGCAAGATGTCGATACTCTTCCTCAATTAAACTATAACAACCAGAAGCTAAGAGATATTGTATATCGCTCTGCTGATGCTGCTATGAAGAAGTTTTTACTTCCACCATATTCTATCGATGGATGGCGTCTTGATGTTGCACCAGAGCTTGGTAGAACTGAAACTGATCAGCTTTGTAAAGAGGTTTGGAGAGAGGTTAAAACCTCCCTTAGAGGTGTTAAGGATGATCTTTACCTTGTTGGTGAGGATTGGAATGATGCAACTGAATACCTAGAAGGGGATATGTGGGATGCTACAATGAATTACTTTGGTTCAGGACGCTTACTTCGATCCTGGATGGGGGAAAAGGATAGATTCCAATGTGGTGGATGGGGACATAGCCCTGGATTAGAAAAGTATTCTATGGATGCTTATACCCTAGCTGAAGCTTTGAAGGATACTGAAAATGCATCTCAAGATTTATCTCGATTCTTTAGAATGAATCTCTTTGATAGCCATGATACCCCAAGATTACATAATAATACTGCAATTTATAATGAAGATATCTATAAGGGTGTTGTTATGGCTCTCTATATGCTTCCTGGTATGCCAAATATCTATTATGGTGATGAAATCTCAATTGGAGGAAAACTTGGAAGCGTTGAGGCTTCACGTTATCCTATGGTTTGGGATGAAAGCATGTGGAATAAAGGAATGCTGAATACCCATAAGATAATGGGTGCATTAAGAAAGAATAATGATGATTTAGCATTTGCATCTGCATACTACATTCCACTTAATAAAAATACTCTTGCTATTTTCAGAAAAGGAAAAGAGAAGGGATATTTACTTTTACTAAATAAGAATGAGGAAGTTCAAAATATCGTTCTTGATAATCAAATTTTTAAGGGATATCAACTTTTGAATGATATAGAAAATGGTGAAAATCAAAAACTTGATTCACCACTTTCACTTCCTAGCAATAAGAGTAGAGTATTTATACTTCAGTAATAGTTACCGTAATGGTATCTGTATAAGTCCCTGAAAGTGAATTAGTTAAGCTTTCAAGGGACTTAAAATTAAAAAAAATTGGAAAGTAAGCATAGTTATTTGTACTAGTTTTTATATTAGTTAATTTATAAGAGTTTTGATTAATATAATTACTAACACTTATATCACTAGAATTTCCAATTTGAGTTACTAAATTATATTCAATTTTATTTCCAATACTATTTTCTAAAGCGCCATTGGATGAAATTTGAACAATAAAAGATTCTGAATAGGTTTTATTAATTGTATTATCACTACTTGATGCTACAATTTTTACTTGAACTATAGGAGCATGGGTATAAGATGCTAAAATTTTATTGTAATCAAGGTTGTATTTTGATTCATTAATTTCACTACCATTAAACTCTGCAAATGAAGTATGCAACAGTAGGAAACTAGGTTCAATTATTTCAGTAGGATCCTTACTAACACCTGGTTTTGGTGTTCCATCTGGATTAACTATTGGATTGGTAGGGCAAATTGGAATATGTACATCTCCATTTGAAATACTGTTATTAATGTATAAAGAATAGTTTCTATCAATTTTGATTGAAGTTACTATTATATTATTTAAATCATTTGGGTTGGTAAGGGTATAGTACTGACCTGATAACTTATCAATTGATTTTTCACAAACTAAATATAATTCTAGAACATAAATTTGATCTTTATCTTTTATAGAAGCTTTAAAGCCTGTAGCATCCTTAAAGCTAACATAACTAATAGGACGGCCGTTCTGTTTACTCCATTTACCCTTTAATTTAAACTCAATTGATTGATCAACTCTTTTTTCAACATCACCTTTTATTTCAACGTGAGAAAGAGTAGGTGAATCAATATTAATTTCTATATCGGCATTTGATGTACAAAAAATAGTAAAATAACCAAGCTTAAACCCAGCTTTACTATTTTCTACTTCCTGTAAATACATAGAAGAAGTAGGGTATGGGTGATATTCAATATTTACATTAGCTGCGAAAGCAGAACATAAACAAATCGATAATATAGTAAAAAGTAGTGCTTTCTTCATTGTTTAACTCTTAGTACATAATAAAAAAGAAGTCAAGTTATTAGCTTGACTTCTTAGTGGAGGATATAAGGATTGAACTTATGACATCCTGCTTGTAAGGCAGGCGCTCTCCCGCTGAGCTAATCCTCCAGTTCGTTGTGCTCGTTGTTGTTCGTGCTCAACGATGATATTTATACCAAGTTTAAGATTTTTATTCAATACAATTTTGCAAAAAAAATTAAAAAATTTTGCTTTTCAATTATAATTATTGATACCTAAACAAATTATTAATTAAAAATATGCTAGACATAATTCATATCTTTTTATATTTTCAAATTAGAGGATGATATGTGGACACTTGATACTTTCATTATTTCATTTTTTATCTATAGTTTTGTTGGTTGGTGTTGTGAAGTAGTTTACTGCTCAATTCCAAAAAGAAGATTTGTGAATAGGGGCTTTATGTTTGGTCCTTATCTACCGATATATGGAAGTGGTGCAATGGTAGTTCTA
>JAQYFM010000122.1 GCA_028723145.1 Spirochaetales bacterium
TGGGCACTTTATTGGAGGCCTTACCGCTACTCGTGATTTCGATTCTATTTACATCGATTATTTTGTAGTTGAAAAAGAATATAGGAAAAGTGGAATAGGAAGAAAGCTATTATTGCGTTTAGAAGAGATTGCTAAAGAGAAAAATGTTAAAAGAATAATGCTTAATACTTATTCATTTCAAAGCCCAGGATTCTATGAGAAAATGGGGTATAAGCCAAATCTAATCATAGATCCTGTATTTATTAACTATAAGCATTATCACTTTATTAAAGAGCTTTCATAGGTGAAAAACTCCAATTAGGAAAAACCATGCAAGGCCATAGTAGGTAACTATCGCAACTAAGTCATTAATTGTTGTAATAAGTGGTCCTGAAGCTACAGCTGGGTCAATCTTTAGCTTTTTGAAAATAAGTGGAACTACAGTTCCTGTAAAACTTGATAGTACAATTGCAATAATAAGGGAGATTGCTGTGCAGGAACTATAGAGTAGGGCCGTAATTACACTTTGTCCTTTTAGTAATATTAAATATCCTGTAATTAAACAGAGTGTAATTATTGAAAGCAAAAAGCCATTAGCAAAACCTATCTTAAGTTCCTTGAATATCAAGCTTATCTTTTGTTTAAAGCTTAATTTTTCATCCATCAATACTCTAATAGTTACAGCCAAGGACTGAGTACCAACGTTACCAGCCATATCAAGAATCAAGGACTGGAAGCTAACAATTATTGTTAGGTGGGCAACTACATGCTCAAAAGCACCAACTACTGTAGAAACTCCAAGACCTAAGCCAAGTAATATTACAAGCCAAGGTAGACGTTTTTTCAAACTCATCTTAAGAGGCTCTGTTAATTCTTCTTCAGCAGCAAGACCTGCAAGTTTTGCATAATCATCACCCAACTCATCACTAATCATGGTACTTAGTTCTTGACCTGTTAATACACCACAAAGTTTATTATCTTGATTTAAAACAGGGATAGAATCCTCTCGATAGTCCTTTAAGCGTTCAATACAATCTTCAATTAACTCTGTTGCATATACATAAGGGTATGAGGTAACAGTAATTTCACTTAATGGAGTAGTTTTTCGAGCGATAATTAAATTTTTTAAATCTATTGCACCTTCAAATAGTCCATCACAATCAACGACATAAATTGTTGAGATATTATCATTTTCGGCGGCCTGCTTAATTAAAGAGCTCATGGCCTCTTCAACTGAAAAACCTTCTTTAATTTGGATGTAATTAGTCGTCATCCTACTACCAATTTCATCTTCATCAAAGGAGTTAACAAGACTAAGCTCAGACCTTCTTTTCTCATCCATTATTTCAATGAGTACATTTCTTTCATTTTTACTTAAGCTTTTTAGATAATCAACTGCAAGAGTTGAATCTAAATAGTTTAATAGTTCTTCTTGCTTTTTTATTTGTAGTTCACCTATGTAGGTATTTCTTTCATCAACATGCTCAAGAACATTTGCCAGATTTTGCATTCCTAAAAGAGAATAAAGTCTAAATCTATCATCTTTTTTTAGATACTTTAGACAGTCAGCTATATCACTTTCATGGTATGATAATAACTTCTCTTTCATTAATTTTGGTGAAAGAGATTCCTTAATAAGATTTAATACCTCAAGGGCATAATCAGGCCTTACCTGAATTAAATTTTCTTTGTTGTTCATTTGTTTTCTTTAGATAAAAATCTGCAGAAAAAAAGTAAAAGTGTAGTAATTAGTTTATGAAGATACTGTAGATAAAGGAACAGTATTTTCTACTTTATGATGTACACTATTACGACTACTGCCTTCTTCCATCACTATCTCCTTAGTTAAAATATCAGCTTTATAAGCCATTGTACATAGTAACACATTGATAAACCTGTGAATAGCTATATTTTAACACTTACATTCTTAAAAAATACCACTTCTTTTTGTTTGACAGTAATTAAATACAATGGGATAATTTACTTATACCGTGCTCGGGCACGGTAATGGAGGTAATATGAATAATATTCCTAACGTAAAATTAGGTGTAATAGCAGTAAGTAGAGATTGTTTTATTGTTTCACTTTCAAGAGATAGACGAATTAATTTCGCATCTGAGGTAAGGAAAAAGGGTGTTGATATCTTTGAAGCTGAGTGTGTAGTAGAAAATGAAAAAGATGCACTTAAGGCTGTCGAAGAAGTAAAGAAACAAGGTTGTAATGCATTAATAGTCTTTTTAGGAAACTTTGGACCAGAGACACCTGAGACAATTATTGCAAAATATTTTGATGGACCTGTAATGTATGTGGCTGCAGCAGAAGAGAGTAAGAACAATATGATTAATGGCCGTGGAGATGCATATTGCGGAATGCTTAATTGTTCATATAACTTAGGATTAAGAAAATTAAATGCCTTTATTCCTGAATCTCCTGTAGGAAGTGCAATTGAGCTTGCTAATTTAGCTGTTGAGTTTGTCCCTCTTGCAAGAGCAATTATTGGGGTTAAAAATTTAAAGATCATTACCTTTGGCCCACGTCCACAAGATTTCTTTGCATGTAATGCTCCAATAAAAGCATTATATGAGTTAGGTGTTGAGGTTGAAGAAAATAGTGAGTTAGATCTCTTAGTAAGCTTCAAAGAGCATGAGAATGATCCAAGAATAAATGATGTATTATCTGATATGGCTAAAGAATTAGGTATAAAAGGAAATAAATATCCAGATTTATTACCAAAGCTTAGTCAATATGAGTTAACTCTTCTTGATTGGGCAGAAAGCCATAAAGGTGCAAGAGAATATGTTTGCTTTGCAAATAAGTGCTGGCCAGCATTCCCATCCCAATTTGGTTTTGAGCCTTGCTATGTAAATAGTCGATTAGCATCAAGAGGTATACCTGTTGCATGTGAAGTAGATATTTATGGTGCATTATCAGAATATATTGGAGCATGTATTACAAATAGTCCAGTTACACTGCTAGATATCAACAATACTGTTCCAGAAGATATGTATGAAGAAGATATCAAGACTAAGTTTAATTATAAGCTTAGCGATACATTCATGGGATTCCACTGCGGAAATACTCCATTTTGTATGCTTTGTGATGGAGGTATTAACTACCAGATTATTCAAAATAGATTACTTGAAAATGGAGGAGAACCAGACATCACTAGAGGTACACTTGAGGGGGATATTAAGGCTGGTGATATTACTTTCTATCGCCTGCAGAGTACTGCAGATAGTAAACTAAAAGCATACATTGCTGAAGGTGAAGTATTACCTGTTAAGACAAGATCATTTGGTGGTATCGGGGTATTTGCAATTAATGAAATGGGTAGGTTCTATCGACATGTATTAATTGAAAAGCGATTTCCACATCATGGAGCTGTAGCTTTTAAGCATTGTGGTGCAACTCTATTTTCACTATTTAGATTCTTAGGAGTTGAGGATATTTCTTTCAATAGACCACAAGGTATGTTGTATGAAAGTGAAAATCCATTTACTTTCAGAGGGTGATTTATGTATGTAATGGGTATTGATGCAGGTACACAATCAATTAAGGTATTAGTTTACGATGAAGGAAAAAGAAATAAAGTAGCTTTTTCTCAAAAGTCACTGGATTTGATCTCAAAAAATGATGGAACAAGAGAGCAAAAAGCTTCTTGGTGGATTGATGCACTTACAGCTTGCTTTGATGAAATAGGAAGAGAAGTATTAAGTAAGGTTAAAGTATTAGCTATTTCCGGTCAGCAACATGGCTTTGTCCCTGTTGCTGAGGACAAAAGTGTGCTTTCAAATGTAAAGCTTTGGTGTGATACATCAACTGTTAAGGAATGTGATGAGATTTCAAATAGTTTTGGTGGGGAAGAGAGATTAATTAAAGAAGTAGGAAACCCAATAATGCCTGGCTATACAGCTAGTAAAATTCTTTACTTAAAAAAACACAATGAAGAAAGCTTTAATAAGATGCGTTATGTTCTGCTTCCTCATGATTATTTAAACTACTACCTCACAGGCATTGCAGTTATGGAAAAGGGTGATGCTTCTGGAACTGGTTTAATGACTATTAAAGATGGTACATGGAATATAGAACTATGTAATATTATTTCACCATCTCTAATCGATAAGCTTCCAAAAATTGTTAATCCTGGAATAATTGGATGCGTAAAAGATGAAATTGCAGAACGATTTGGTTTTAATAATGATACTCTAGTTGCAACTGGTGGTGGAGATAATATGATGGCTGCTATTGGTACTGGCTGTGTTGAAGATGGAAGTCTTACAATTAGTTTAGGTACTAGTGGAACAATGTTTGCATCCTCCATATTACCAATAATTGATGATAAGAATCGTTTAGCAGCCTTCAGGTCAAGTCACAATACCTATTTACCACTACTTTGTACAATGAATTGTACAGTGGCAAGTGAAAGTGTGAGAAAGCTCTTTAACTTAAGTGCGCAAGACTTTGATAAACTTGCCTCACAAGCTCCAATAGGGGCAGAGGGATTAGTATTCTTGCCATTTTTAAATGGAGAAAGAGTTCCAAACTTACCATTTGGTGAAGGTGTACTAGGTGGTATGAATGTAATGAACATTAAGAGTGAGAACATAGCAAGAAGCGTACTTGAAGGTGTGAGCTATGAGTTTTTATTAGGTCTTGAAGCTTTTAAAGAAAAAGGCTTTGAAGCAAAAGTAATTACTCTCACAGGAGGTGGTGCTAATAGTAGTTTTTGGCGTCAAATGCTTTGTGATATGTTATCTTGCTCTGTTCGCGTAACAAAAGAAAAAGAAGCAGCCGCATTTGGTGCAATACTTCAAGCTCTTTGGCTTATTGGTGATAAAGATTTAAGTGAGGTTGTTAATGAGCACTTAGTTTTTGATGAAACTAAAGCTTGTAGTCCAAACTTAGATAATAGTGAACTTTACCAAAAAGTATATAAAAAATGGAAAAGCTATACCGATAGTTTAACAAATCAATTTAAGCAGGCTTAAACCTGCTTAATTGTTATTACTGGGTTAGTAAATACATCTTCATGTGAAAATGATTTATCTATAATTGAGTTAATTAATATTTTAGTAGCAGTATTACCTTGGCTAAATGGATCTTGACAAATAGTGCAATCAGCAATTCCTCGGTTAAGAAACTCCTTTACCTTAGGAGTGTCATCAACTGTAAGAACACTAATATTTGATAACTTACTTTCCATTATTGCCTGAAGTGGTCCTTCAGCTCCTGCAGTTGCAATAAAAAAGGTGTTGATATCACGATTTTGGTTAAGAATACTTTTTACTTTTTCATAACCTATATTTGCATCATCATTTGTTTCAACTATGTTATATGATTTCTTATACTCTAAGTTGTTAATAAAACCAGAAATTCTTTCATTATGACCTTTAAGCTTTAAACTTCCTGATACAGGTAAAATAACCATATCTTTATTTCTATTCATTAGTTTTACCATACCTGCTGCAGTAGCACCAATTTTTCTATAGTCTGGGCCCACATAACAAAGCCTTTTTGTGTTAGTTAAATCAGTATTGATAGTAACAACAGGAATAGTTAGTGAATTTATATAAGTTCTTAACTCTTTTGTATCAGTTGTACAAATTCCTAGAGCTTTAACTCCTGAGGCTACTAATTCTTTTATTCTTTCTAAGTGTTCAACTTCGTTAAAGCCTTTTACTTTAACTATGTTAGTATCAATTTTAAAGCTATCATTTTCACTAATAGCTGAATTAATTCCCAAAATTAAATCATCAAAAAAAGGGTTATCAACACAAGGAAGTAAAAATCCTATTGTCGATTTAGTTTTAGAGTAGGATAGGATTCTTCCAGCAGAATTAGGACGGTAATCATATTCCTTTGCAATTTTCAAAATCTTTTCTTTGACTAGAGGACTAACTTGCCCTCTATTATTGAGAGCTCTATCAACAGTCCCTCTAGAAACACCAGCCTTTTGAGCAATTTCCTTAATTGTTATCGCCATATCTACTTCTTACCTTTCTTATTTTACCTAAAAACTTTTCTTTTGTAACTGACTTTTATTTTCAAATTCAATCCCATCTATGTAACTTTTTATCTGATGTGTAGAGCTTATTTCTAGTATTAGAAAATCAATGATGTTAAATTGTAATTCTTATGACTTTTAATATAAGTCAATGTCTAATAATTATTTTACTTATGACAATATTTATTTTGTAAAATTTAAATATTTTTGAAAAATATATGATACACTTTTAATAATTAGTTGACCTATGTCTTAAGAATTATAGGTATGAAAGTATGGGGAAAATAAATATATGGCAGGGGAAATAGCTTACAAAGAGCAATCTATTCGTGAATTTCTTAATGAATATTTAGCTATCACCAAAAATGGATATAATATCAATGCAGTTCTTGAGTATGTTGCCAAACACTTTAAAGCTGATAGAGCTTATGTATTTGAAACAGATTTAGAAAAAAAAGTATTTAATAATACCTATGAATGGGTAAGGAAAGGTATGACTGCCGAAATTCACAATCTGCAAAATATCCCATTTGATGGCTTAGAGCCATGGTTTGATGCTTTTTTCAATGAAGGTGAATTCTTTATTACATCTTTAGATGATAATTATACTCCTGACAGTGTTACCTACCAAATATTAGAGCCCCAAGGAATTGAAAGCCTAATGGCAGCACCATTTATCGTTAATGGTGAACTATGTGGTTTTTTAGGTGTTGATAACCCTAAAAGAGCAACAGATGATTTACTACTTCTAAAGTTAGTTGCTACTGAAATTTATAGTGATATTGTAAAAAATAGAGATGCAAATAAGCAACTTAAAGATAAGATTAATATTATAAAAAGTTTAAGTGAGATTTATACAAGTGTTTATGTAATCGATCTTAAAACTAAAACTTTTGAACGAGTTTCATCAATCCCTGAAATTGAGAATAAAATAGGGTTTATTGGAAGTGCTGAGGAAAAGTTTAATTATTTTTGTGATAATTTAGTGCTTGATGAGTGTAAAGATGAAATGCGTGCCTTTACCAACTTAGATACAGTTAAAGAAAGATTAGAAAACAAAAAGATTATTTCTAAAGATTATTTAAGTAATGCTATTATTTCTCCAGTTCAAAAAAATAATCCAATTTGGACTAGGTGCTCATTTATTGAAGGAAAAAGAAATAAAGATGGTGAATTAATTAGTGTAATTTTTGTAACAGAGAATATTCACGATACTAAAGCAAAGGAAATAGAGATTACCAATAAGCTTCAAGAAAGTAATAAAGAGCTATCTGTATTATTAGATCAAGAAAGAAAAAATACCCTAATGATTAATGCACTAGGTAATTCCTTCTTTACACTAATGTTAGTTGATCTTGAATTTAATACATTTAAACTAATTAGAGGGTTAGAGTTCAGTTCTTATCTTGATGCTAGGAGTGTTTTAAGTGCTATCACAGATACATTAGTTGCTCCTGAGTATAAATCTACAATAAGAGTATTTACAGATTTTAATTCAATCAGTGCCCATATAAAGAGAGGAGAAAGTGCAGAGCATGAATACCTCTCAATAAATGGTGGATGGCATCGTCTAACAATACTCCCTGTTGAATATGATAAGAGTGGTACTATTACAAAAGTAATAATTGGTATTAAAGATATTACCCAAGAAAAGAAAGCATTATCTAATCAAGATAATCTGATTCTTGCGCTTTCTATGGCTTATGAAAATATCTATGTTGTAAATTTTGAATCTAAAATCTCTATTTGTTATCGTATGGGTTCCAAGATTATGAATAGATATGGAGAATCCTTCTCTTCTGGTAATTATGAGGATAATCTTTTGTCTTATGTAAAAAATGAGGTTTTAAAAGAAGATCAAAAGTTATTCGATTCTATATTATCAGTTGATAATGTTAAAAGACTGTTAGAGAAAGATAGAGACTTTTACTTCAATTATCGAGTTTTACGAAATGATGAGGTTAAATACTTCCAATGCCAGCTAGTATGTCCTGAAATAAATGGTAGTGCATTTATCATTGGGTTTAAAGATATAGATGATGAGATGAGAAAAAATATTATTCTCACTCATGAAATGGAGACTCAAAGTGAAATCATTCAAGGTCTTGCAAGCGATTACTACTCTGTACTTCTAGTTGATCCAATTAATGATAGTGTGGTAACCAACCGTGCTTTAGGCATAGCTGGTAAATCTATCAGAGATTTATTTATTGCAGAGGGTGGTTCTTGGTCTGAGGGCTTAAAAATCTATTCTGAGAGTGTTTCTGATAGTAGTAGAGCTGAATTTTTACATAAGCTATCACCAGAATATCTTAATACTCATGATAGTGATTATTCTTTTATCTATGAAAAGAATACTACTGATGGAATCAAGTATTTGCAAGTTAAGGTTGCCTTTGTAAAAGAAAAAAATGGTAAGGTATATGTAGTTGTTGGAACAAGGAATGTTGATGAATTAATCAAAAAAGAAAAGCAACAGGAAGTAGCTTTGCAAGCTGCATTTGATGCGGCGGAGGCTGCAAATAGAGCTAAAACAGATTTCTTATCCAATATGAGCCATGATATTAGAACTCCAATGAATGGAATTATTGGAATGACAGCTATTGCAGCAGCTCATATCGATGATGAAGAACGTGTTAAGGATTGTCTTGGTAAAATTACTAAGGCAAGTAAGCACCTTCTTAGCTTAATTAATGAAGTTCTTGATATGAGCAAAATTGAATCTGGAAAAGTTGATCTAATTGAAGAGGAATTCAATATATCTGATTTAATTGACAACCTTATTTCAATGAATATGTCATTAATTCAAAAGCATCATCATACTTTAAAGGTAAATATTCAAAATGTTGAGCATGAAGATGTAATTGGTGATAGCTTTAGAATTCAAAAGGTATTTACCAACCTTATGAGTAATGCTGTCAAGTTCACTCCAGATGGTGGCAATATTACATTAACAATTAGGGAGCAGCCAAATAACCAGGCAAAGGTTGCTTGCTTTGAGTTTATCTTTGAAGATAACGGTATTGGTATTAGTAGTGATTTTATTGATAAAGTCTTTGATCCATTTGTAAGATCTGAAGATGGAAGAGTGTCAAAAATCCAAGGTACTGGTCTCGGAATG
>JAQYFM010000123.1 GCA_028723145.1 Spirochaetales bacterium
CTCGCTTTAGAGAGGATTGATGCATATTCCTTATCAATAAAGCTATAAGAACTATACCCCTCTTTTTTTATATTAAAGTTTCCATAGCGTCCTGCTTGGTGGATGATATTTGCACTCTTTAATAACTCATCAAGGTTTTTATATATTAGCTCATTAATTTCAACTGCACCTTGAGATCCACCAAACACTACAATTAACGCTTTATCTTGTTTTTCCTTCTTTAAGGCAATTAAATCACTTCTAATTGGATTTCCAGTATATATATATTTAGAAGAATTTAAATTACTATTTGGAAAACCCAAACATACCTTCTCGCAAAATTTCGAATTAATTTTATTAGCCAGTCCCATTGATCTATCAGATTCATGGGTAATGCATCTAATTTTTAATACCTTTGCAGCAACTACAGGAGGAACTGATACAAATCCACCTTTTGAAAAAAGTACATCTGGTTTTTCCTTTCTTAAAACTTTTAAAGCTTGGAAAAATCCAACTAAAATAAATAAACAGTCTGAAATATTTTTTACAGAAAAATATCTTCTTAATTTTCCACACTTTATTGGGTAGTATTTTACACCCCTATCTTCAACATATTTCTTTTCAACCTCTTTCTCACTTCCGATATAAAAGAAGGTTGATGAACTATCTATCTTTTTTATGCTATCCATAACACTTAAACATGGAATTACATGTCCAAGTGTACCTCCACCGGTGAGAGCAATCTTCATAAGCTTAAGTTTATTTACATACACATACAGAGTCAATACGAAACAACTGTTTCTTTTTGACACATTTTTTATTCGATTCAGTCATTTGACTTTTCTTTTGTCCTATCCTTTTGTATTATATTCACTATGGCAAATAAATTTCTCGCAGCCCTCTTTGGGGGTACAAAACAAGACAAAGATATTAAAAGATTAAAACCAATAGTTGAAAAAGTTAATTCCCTTTCTTCTTGGGCTGAAAAGCTAACTCAAGAAGAGATGATAAATTTAACAAATACTTGGAAAAGTGAAGTACAGAGTAACAAAAAAACATTAGATGAGTTACTTCCTGAGGCTTTTGCAATTGCTCGCGAAGCATCCTTCAGAGTACTTGGTGAAAGACACTATGATGTCCAGATTATGGGTGCTATAGTACTCCATCAAGGATCAATTTTAGAGTTAAAAACAGGTGAAGGTAAAACCTTAACTTGTGTACCTGCTGCATACTTAAATGCACTTGCAGGAGAAGGTGTTCACATCGTTACAGTTAACGACTACCTTGCTGAGCGTGATGCTACTTGGATGGGTCCAATTTACGAGTATCTAGGTTTAAGTGTTGGTGTTATTCTTTCTACTCAAGATAATCAAAGGAAGAAAGAAGCTTATAGTAAAGATATTACCTATGGAACTAACAATGAGTTTGGCTTCGACTATTTAAGAGATAATATGAAGTGGAGACTTGAAGATAAAATTCAACCTAAGCACCACTTCTGTATCGTCGATGAAATTGACTCAATCTTAATTGATGAAGCTAGAACTCCATTAATTATCTCTGGTCAAGCTGAAGATGACTCAGCATCTGTTAGAAGAGCTGATTCAATTGTTCAATTCTTAAAAGAATGTGAAAAAGATCCTGAAACAGGTGAATACTATGAACTTTCTAAGTTTGAAATGCTTGATAAAAATGCTGTAGCTCAATTTGATGAAAAAGGTGACTACAGAATCGATGAAAAGAGCAAAAACATTACATTTACAAAGCAAGGTATTACTCACCTCGAGCAAATATTAAAGAGCCAAGGATTATTAATAACTAGCAAAGATGAAAATGGTGAAGATACTACTAGTATCTATGATGATGGTAACTTTGAATACATTCACTACGTTACTGAGGCTGTAATTGCCCACAAGATGTTTGAAAAGGATGTTGACTACGTAGTTAAGGATGGAGAAGTACAAATTGTTGATCAATTCACAGGAAGAATTCTTCCAGGTAGAAGATATAACAATGGTCTACACCAAGCTATTGAAGCTAAGGAAGGTGTTAAGATTCAAGCACAAAGTAAGACCTTTGCAACTATTACCTTCCAAAACTTCTTTAGAATGTACGATAAGCTTTCTGGTATGACTGGTACTGCTGATACCGAGGCAACAGAATTTAAGCAAATTTATGACCTTGATGTTGTTGTAGTTCCTACTAATAAGCCAGTTAAGAGAGTCGATTTACCAGATTTAATTTACTACGATGAAAAACAAAAGTTTAATGCAATCGTTGAAGAAGTAAAGAAAATTCACCAAACAGGTCAACCTGTATTAATAGGCACTGTATCAATTGAAAAGTCAGAAGTTCTTTCTGCCCTCTTTAGAAGAGCTGGTATTAAGCATGAGGTATTGAATGCTAAAAACCATGCACGTGAAGCTTTCATTATTGGTGAAGCGGGCTCAAAGGGTGCTGTAACTATTTCTACTAACATGGCTGGTCGTGGTACTGATATTAAGTTAGGTGGTTCTCTTGAGCACCTTGCATTAAAGAAAGTTGGAACAGAGGCAAGTCCTGAAGAGCTTAAAAAGGCTATGGAGGAGCTTCGCCCTGAATGGGAGAAAGCAAACCAAGAAGTAAAAGCACTTGGGGGTCTTTACATTATTGGCTCTGAGCGCCATGAATCACGAAGAATTGATAACCAGCTACGTGGTCGTTCTGGTCGTCAAGGTGATCCAGGTACTTCTCGCTTCTTCGTCTCTCTTGATGATTCACTCATGCGCCTATTTGCTTCCGATAATGTTAAAAACATTGTTGGTAGGCTTGGTCTTAAAGATGGTGAACCTCTTGAAAACAAGATGCTAACAGGTGCTATTGAAAAGGCACAGCTTAGAGTTGAAGAGAGAAACTTTGAAATTCGTAAGCGCCTCCTTGATTATGATAACGTTCTTAATGAACAGAGAAATTATATATACGAGCAGAGAGATGAAATCTTAAAGGATACAGATCTTTCTAAGCGCGTACTTGATAATATCTCTGATTTAGTTGCTTCAATCTATGAAGAGAATAAAAAGGATGTAAAAGCATTTAGAGATGCACTTTTAAGAGAATTTACAACTGATTTCTCTCTTTCAGAAGAAGAACTTACAAGCCCAAATGTACTTGATATAATTAACAGCAAGGCTGAAGCTATAATTAAAGAAAAGGAAGAGTTAATTTCTAAGGAGCAATTTAATATCTTCTTAAGAAGTCTTTACTTAAGAAATATTGATAAGCGCTGGATCGACCACCTCGACGCTCTTGAGGATATTAAGGATGCAGCATCATTAAGAAGCTATGCTCAAAAGAATCCTTTAGTTGAGTATAAAAACGAAGCTGGAGATGCATATGATAGAATGCTTAATGAGATAAGTGAAAATATCTGTAAGATGGCTATCGCAGTTAAATTCACACTTCGTACCCCTTCTAGCCAAACTCAAAGAGGAGCCCAAATTGTTTTAGGTCCAAAGAAGAGAGAAACTCATATTACAGAACAAGCTCAGCAGAACAATACTGTAATTCGTACTACACAAAAGATTGGTAGAAATGATCCATGTCCTTGTGGTAGTGGTAAAAAGTATAAAAACTGTTGTGGTAGAAATTTCTAAGGAAGGAAAATGTGGAAAAAGTAATTACTTATACTCTTAATGCTGGTAATTATAAAGCTGAGATTATCAACTATGGTGCAATGATTAAATCATTTTACATCGATGATGTTGATGTAGTATTAGGTCTTCAAGATTACGATACTTTTGCTTCGGAGAAAGGATTTTTATCACAAGTAGTGGGACCATTTGCTAATAGAATTAGTAATGCTGAGTTTACTATGGATGGAGTAAAATATAAGCTTGAAAACAACAGAGGATCATACAATATCCACTCTGGTTCAAGAACCTTTGGTAAAGTTTTTTGGGATTGTATCGAAAAAAGTGATGATAGCGTAACTCTATTCCTACACTCCCCTGAAAGTGCGGGCTTCCCTGGTGATATCGATACAACTCTAAAGTATACTCTCACATGTGATGGTGAATTAAAGCTTCACTATACTATGACAACTACTAAGAAAACTCCAGTAAATATCACAAACCACGTATACTTTACTCTTGGTAAAAAGGACTCTAGAGATATTACTATCACACTTCCAGCTGATAGCTATGTCGCAACAGATAGAGAAGGTATTCCAACAGAAATCACTCCTGTTGAAAACACTGAGTTTGATTTAAGAAAGCCTGTTAAGGTAGGTTCATTAAGAGGTGGAGATTTTGATCACTGCTTTATTCTAAATAAGGATGCGGTAATAAAAGCAGAAACAGATGATTTACTTTTAACATGCACAACAGATCTTCCTGGTGTTCAATTCTATACTGCAGGTGGTATGAATAAAAAAGAAAAAGCAAAGGATGGTTCTGCCTTAGTTCCATTTTCTGGCTTTGCACTAGAAAGTGAATACTTCCCTAACTTCCCGAATCGTCCAGACTTTAAAGGAAAATTCCTCCTTCCGGGTGAAATATACGAAACAGAGACAGTATATAAATTAAAAAGAAAATAAGACATCTAGGTACTATGCATAATAAATCTTGCATAGTACTTTTTTTTGTCCCCCATTCGTTTCATTTTTTATTAAGGTGTTGAATTTTATCATGCAAGATAAATTTATCTTGCAACAATGAGTAAATTTATGCTTTTTCAATAGTAGCAAAATGCTTTTTACTCTTTTCATAATAGCTAATACCTACTAATAAAATATTTCCTTTATAGAGTTCTAAAGCACTTGGATATTTCTTCTCTCTAATTTGATTAATAGCTGTATTGACACATTTATTCCTTTTTAATTCAACAACAATTGCAGGTTTATTAGGTACATAAGGAATGAAAACAATATCAGCATAACCATTTCCCGCAGGCAGTTCATTTACAATTGTATAGTAGCTATCTGCATAGAAATAAGCTAATCTAATGACGCTTTGGAAAGCATCTTCATTATTAAATGTCAGATTATTGGTAATTAACATATGAGTTTCTTCAATTGACTTTGCAACAGCTTTTGAATCTAAAGCCCAAGTATCATTTAGTAGTTGTCTAGACTTGTTTATTACATTTAAAACTTTTTCATAATTTGGTGTATTTTCTATTGAATGAATCCATTCATTTTTTATTTCATAATTAGGAATAAAACATTCTTCTGTATCATGGTCGTATGCTAAATATCCAATATGAATTAAATAAGTAAAAACATCATCCTTAGAATTAAAACTATCTAATTTATTAAGGAACTTTTTGACATTAACATGTACTCTGGAACCTGAAATCATAGAGATTATATCATCTTTTATTCCTTCAAAATTTAATAAAATAAAGTTTTTTAAAGCTTCATATGAACCAGTTTGAGTCCAATATGATTCACATTTATTATTTCTTAATGCATCAATTACAGATTTTGGAGAATATATTTCAATATCATTTAAATTATATCCATCATACCATCTCTTAACTTCTTCAAAATCTAGATTATGCTGTTCACATAAAGCTTTAGTTTCAGAAGATGTAAAACCTACAAAGGAAGAAAAGTACCCAGCATTAAGCATTGTAAATTCTTCAAAATTATTTAATTTTGATTGAACAACATCTCTTACGATAGGGAAAATTCCTGTTAAATAAGCTAAGGCTATAGCCTTTGAAACATTATTATTTTTAAAAATTCCGTTTAGGAAAGATAAAAAAGATTCTAATTCTTTATTATCTTTCTCTCTAACAATAATATCATATTCATCTAAAACAATGATAAACTTTTCTTTTGTTGCTTCATAAACTTTTGAAATAGCAATAGCTAAATTATCCTCTGCTTTGATTTTAACATTAGGATAAGATTTAACAATTTCAGGAACAACACTTTGATTTATAAAATCTACAACAGTTAATGAATTATTTTTATTGCATAAACATCCATTAATATCGATATTCAAAACATTATACTTATTGATATGATCTTCAAATGATTTATCATTAGCTATTTTTAAATCAGAAAAAATATGGTGTGAATCACAATCTTTTGAGTAATAAGCTGTAATCATATTTACAGCCATTGTTTTTCCAAAACGCCTTGGACGAGAAACACAAACAAATCTAGAATTTGTATTTATCAAAGAATTTAACTTAGAAATTAATAGTGACTTATCAACGTAATATGGAGTATTTCTATCAAGTTCAAGATTTTCAACCCCCGGATTTAAATAAATACCCATAATACCTCCAAGTAATTATAATAAATAAGTATATGATATTATAATAATAAATAATTATACTTAAAAAGCAACATATGTGTTATCACTTACACCATCTTTTAATATTGAATTAAGATATGAATAAAATGATAAGTCTTTGAGGTTGTTTTCCCAAATACTCCATCCTTTATCATTTTTAGTTGCAGTGACCTTGCCTGCAAAATACTCTCTATTTAGTTTTGCTGCAAAGTCTAAAGCGACTTTTACATCTGTAGAATTCAAACCTTTCTTTTCAACTTGCTTTTTAAGTTTATTAATTGTGGTATCGTCGAAGAAAGCTTCTGAATAAGTTGGAAAATCCAAAAGAGATTTAAGCATTATGTTGTTTTCCTTTGCCCAAGAGGAAACATCAACACTTTTTGTTTCATAGCTAATTAGCTTATTATCTTTAATTTTTATTACGCCATATTGATTAGGAGATACAGCTAATGATGAAGCGGCAATATCAGTAAAGTTTGTATCTTTATTTATGTGTTGTAAATGTAAGTGTCCAGATAGATTTAGTTTTACTCCATATTTATTAAAAAGCTTCAACACATCTTTACTATTATTAACAGTATAGCCAAATGTGAAACGACTATTATGGATAGTCATTGGTTGATGGGTAACACTAACAACTTCTGCCCCTTCTCTTTTAGCTTTCTTTAAGTTTTCTTCAATCCAGGTTAATGTTTCAGGAAGAACTGAGCAAAAGGTTCCATTAGCATTAGTATCTAATGCAAGAATCCAAACTTTATTAG
>JAQYFM010000124.1 GCA_028723145.1 Spirochaetales bacterium
TTTTTTGTTTCTTTGTACCAATAATATTCAAACAAATAAAAATCTGTCCAACCGGTATTTCCTGCATACCAATTCTTAACATCACACTTTCTAAAGCCAATTCCTTCATATAGCCTATGAGCAATTTTATTCGAGGAAAGTGCATCGAGTCTAATACCATTTTTTCCAATTGCTTTTGAGTATTCAATTAACTTTTTAATTATTTCTTTAGCAATTCCTTGGCCTTGATATTTTGGACTTACACACAAAATATGTACAACACTAACCTCATTAGGTTTTAAATTAATACTCCAATTAACACTATTGTATGAATCATCTTGGAAAGGAGTTAATGCAACAGCAGCGATTATCTCTCCATCTTTTTCGGTAAAAAACAAATATCCATTATCTATGTACTCTTTAATCATTTCATCATTAGGATGAAGCCCATATATCCAAGGGCAATACTCTTTCATTGAAGGATTATTATCAATCGAATATCTATAGAAGTCACAAACCCTTATAAAGTCATCTTTTTTACATTGCTTTAAAATCATTTATGGCCTCATTTTTTAATTTAATAATCATGAGGTAAATACTAAATCAATATAAATAAATTAGATAGCTATTTTCTATGTAGTTTTATTGACTTTTACGAACGTTCGTTCGTAAAGTGTATAGTATGAAAAAAGAAGAAATCTTAAAAAATGTTTTAACTCTTGCATCAGAAAAAGGTTTAAGAAGCCTTTCGATGGCTGACATTGCAACAGCATCAGGACTCAAGAAATCATCACTATACTCACACTTTAATTCAAAACAAGATTTAATCAATGAGTTATATCTTTATTTAAGAAAGAAATCATCTACTAAAACCTTTGTTGATTACTCCACATTTGTTAAAGGAAAAAGCTTAAGAGAAATCCTTCTTACAGCTACAATTTCCTATGATGAAATGAATAGGAAATCAGATATGATAACCTTTTATAAGGTTATTATCTCTGAAAAAGCTCTTTCAAAAGAAGCATCTAAAGTAATTATTAAAGAAACAGAAAAAATGATTAATGCTTCAAAAGAACTATTTAAAGCAATTGAGGAAAATAAAGTTGCTCTCTTTGATAATTTAGAATCAGCAGCTATTACTTTTGCGCTTTTGATACACTCTGTTCTTGATCTTAGACTCGATGCCGAGATGGCTGAAAGTAATATTTCAGATGGAATTCTTGAAAAGGTAATTGATAGCTTTATAAAAGCATATGCAAAGGAGTTATAGAAATGGAAAAGACTTTTAAATTATTAGGCCTTTCAGGAGTAATTGCATTACTATCCTATAGTGCAATGGTATTTATATCACCTATTGCATACCCTGGTTATAATTGGATGACAATGGCAGTAAGTGAACTAAGTGCAGCTGGTTCACCATCCCAAACACTTGCAAACCAGCTTAACGCACTATTTGGTCCTTGTTCAGTGCTATCTATTACACTTGTTTTTATTGCCTCAAGAAAATCAAAAGTAAAATTATTTAGATTAGGAATAACACTATTTACATTAATGGAATGGATATGTGCAACTGGATACGAAATGTTTCCATGGGTAAGTGGTGTTGATAAATTAATCTTTCAAAACTTCATGCATCTAGCTGTTACTGTAGCTGTTGTTGTGCTGTCCCTTTCATCTTTAATTTTATTAGCTATATCATCAAAAAGAGTTGGTCTAAAGTCTTTAGGCCTTTGGGCTATAATTGCTCTGATAGCAATGTTAATAGGACCTATTGGAACAAGTTTTATGCCACCCTCTGTATTTGGGCTTTTTGAGAGATTTAGCACATTCTCTGCAGTAGTATTTAATGCAATACTCGGAGTATACCTATTTAAGGGGCGTTTTACTTCAATAATTTAAAAGTAAAACAACTCCTCAAACTTCTTATCTAAAGCAATACATAATACCAAAGCAAGCTTAGCAGTTGGGTTAAATTGTCCTGTTTCAATTGAACTAATTGTATTCCTTGATACCCCAACCATCTCAGCTAACTGAGACTGCGAAAGGCCTTGCTCCGAGCGAGCTTCTTTTAATCTATTTTTAAGTATTAATTCTTCGTTCATTTCCTATCTCAATAAATTAATAATAAACAAAACTGTGAAAAGGAGAAACAAGATAGAATAAATAGAGGCAACTAATAGCTCATGCTTTCTATGAAGCTTTATATATTTAACAATAAATGTTGCAGCTAGTATACTAAAGTAAATCATCCAACACTCAAAGCTAACATTGTGTGTTAATGCAGCCTGTAGAACTGCTACAAAGCAACATACTAAAAGCCCGACCTTACTAGCTATCTTTCCTGCAGTAGATAAAACATATAGTTCCATTTCATCTACACCTTTATTATCTTTCTTACTTTTAGATAAAATTTCTTCTTTATTCATTTTTCACCTCTATTGACAAGTTTTATTGGCATTAATATAAATCTGCCAAGTTTACTTGTCAATAGTTTTGCAAAGTTTTCTTTGCAAAAAAAACAATAATGAAAGTTTCCAAATCTTATTATTACTTTGCATTTTTGTATGAAATTACTATATGGCTAAAAGCAAATACTATAGAAAAGAAAATTAATGGTATGGACCTGCTCATAATTCCACTATAAAAGAACAAAGTAGCTGGAATAATCGATAATGATAATGCTCTGACTAAGTTATTTTTATTAAAAAGAATAATCCAAAGTACACAATATAAAACGGCTAAAATAGTATCTCCAATAAGATATAAAGCCAGTGCTTCATCTGACCACCAGCCGAACCAAGTACCAGGTATATTAATAGTCATGAAGGCTATACACCCAAATCGTCCAATTTGCTCAATTACCTCAAGGCGTTTATTACTCCATTTATTCTCAAAGCAGTCCTTAAATTTAAGGGCATAGATAATATTTGGAATCATAAGCACTATGGTAAAAATTAAGCCAAAGATATTTAAAAACTCCACAATTTACCTCAATTCTTTTGGTAT
>JAQYFM010000125.1 GCA_028723145.1 Spirochaetales bacterium
CATAAATAACGATTTAAAGTAAGAGGTATTAGATGAAAAATAAAAAAAGAAAGATTATATATTTATTACTAATACCTCTAATTTTTGTTGTATTCCTTCAAGGTTTAATTCCATTTTCTACACTTTATATTTCAAGAATAAAAGAGACCTTAGCTCAGAATGCGGTTAATATTGATAGTTATCTAGTTGAAAATCGTAAGGTTGTTCTTGAGAATGCGATGCTAGACCAATGGAGCGAGATATCTAGTGAATCGCTATTCCTTGATAGCGCATTAAAAGAGCTATTAAAGGAAAATGATATTACCATTGATGAATTTTTAAATAATAAAATTATTCAGCGTAAATATGTTGAGAAGGTATTTGGAGAACTTTTAGCTTATCTAAGAAGAGATAATACTTGTGGGGTATTCTTAATACTTGCTAATGATAAAGATATTTCTAATGCAAATGATTATGTGGGTGTTTTTGTCAGAGACTCAGATCCTACAACTAGAACTCAAAGTGACTCCGATTTATTATTTGAACGTGGTGATAAAACATTAGCAAGAAGCTTTGGAATTGCTTTAGATAGTTCATGGAATACTATGTTCAATTTCCTTGGAAATGGGGTAAGAGTAGCAGATGACTTTTTCTATAAGCCATATCTATTAGCAAAGAATAATCCAGATACCCTAATGTCTGATTTAGCATATTGGTCTCTACCTTTCGTACTTGAAGACCATAGAATGGATAATCATGAGATGATTACATACTCTATTCCACTTTGCTTAGATGGAGAAATCTATGGAATATTAGGTAGTGAGGTATCGACTGCATATATAGAAAACTCTTATTTACAGGTAATGGACTTAGACCGTAATTTAAATGCGGGCTATGCAATTGCTCTTAATCTTGGTAATGATAGATATAAGATTATTTCTGGAAAAGGTCTTCTTTATAACAGTATTAGAAGAGATAATGAAATATTTAACTTAGAAAAAACTGATTATAAAGATTTATTTAAAGTAAATAATACTAATCTTGGTAACCAAGGGGTTTATTGTGCAAAGTCTAGCTTTAAGCTCTATGGTGGAAAGGTTCCTTATGATAATACTGATTGGGTATTGTGTGGATTTGTAACAGAGGATTCAATCTTTGGCTTAGGAAAACAGCTTTATCAATCAATATTCTTAGTAATTATTATATGTGCTCTAATAGGTGTAGCTGTTATGATTTTTGCAGTTCGCTATATATCACGCCCAATCCTTCGCTTGATGGATTCTGTTCGTGGTGGTATGGATGGTCTAATTAGCTTTAAGCCTTCTAATATTGCAGAAATTGATGAACTTCATGAAGTTGTGCAAAGCTTAACTGAAATAGAAGCAAAAACAGAAAAGCAACTCATTGAAGAAAAAGAAAGATATAGAATAGCCCTTGAAAGCTCTAATGATGAATTTTTTACCTATCGTGAAAAAAGTAAAACTCTTGAAATTGTAAATAGTAAAAACTACGATGGCTTATGGGACATTTATGAGTTTTGGAAAAAAGCAGTTGAACCTCGTGTTTCTGAAAAAGAACAAAATGCATTAATAGATCAAATTCAAGGTGATAAAATTGAAGGCTCTATTGAAGTATGCTTCAAAAATGCCGACGGCGAACACTACATGGAAATTAACTGGAAGAAGGTTGTTGATAAAACAAGTGGTGATAGAACAACTGTTGGATATTTACGTGATATACATGAAGCTAAACTCAAGGAGCTTGAGCAACAGAAGCGTCAAATCCTCGATCCTGTAACAAATTGCTATCGCTTAGAATATGGAAAGGGTTTATTGGAAAAAGCCGATAGAAGTAATGGTGTATTAGCCATTATTGATATTTGTGATTTCTCATCGATTGTAAAGGATAATGGTTTAATATTTGGAGACTTAATATTAAATGAGCTTGCTCTAATTATTAAAACTATTTGTAGTGATGAAATCTTAATTCGCTCTGATTCTAATTCTTTTATTTTATGGCTGCCTCTTTTTTCTTCTATTGAAGCAAAGAGAGCACTTCACAAGATTGAAGAGGAGTTCTCTTCATTAATTCGGCCTGATGCATTAATTCTTAAGGTAAAAGCAGGCCTTGTAAGTGCAAATAATGAGAGTGTAAAAGAGCTAATTGATAAAGCTAATTCTGCATTGAATGTTGCAAAGAGAAAGGGCTTTGATATTGAAGAGTGGAATAGCAATATTGGTGTAAGAGAAGC
>JAQYFM010000126.1 GCA_028723145.1 Spirochaetales bacterium
ATCATTACTTTATACCTATCAATTTAGAAAAGGAGAAAAACCACTTAAGCCAGTTATTATAATAGTCCTTAATTTAACTGGGAATAAATGGAAAAACCCAGTAACGTTAAAGGAAATGTTTGAAAAAGAATACTTAGATAAATTTGGCCCTCTTATTGATGATGTCTCGTATGTACTATTAGATATCAAAGAAGATAGTTCAATTCCTAAAGGTTTACTTAAGACTGATTTGGAATTATTATTAAACTGTCTAAGATATTCAAATAACAAGTCCAAGCTTGAAGACTATGTTAAGAATGCTAAAGGCTTTTGCTCTCTAGATAACTTAACATTTAAATTAATGGATGTGTTATTAGATTTAGGAGAAAAGATAAAATTTAATGAAGGAGGCAAGATAGAAATGTGGCCAGCAGTAAAACAGATGAAAGAAGAAAGCTTTAATAATGGTGCAGATT
Source organism: Spirochaetales bacterium (assembly GCA_028723145.1). Taxonomy (GTDB): domain Bacteria; phylum Spirochaetota; class Spirochaetia; order Sphaerochaetales; family Sphaerochaetaceae; genus Bullifex. The sequence continues at coordinate 456 of JAQYFM010000126.1, forward strand.
ATGGAGCATTAAAATTTGCTAATAAAATGGTTAATTCTCATATGTTAACTATTGATCAAGCTGCTAGAGAATTAAATCTTACAGTAGAAGAATATCTTGCTGCAGTAAAGAATCTTAAGAAATAACGAATGAAGTTATGAAGTATCCTTCTTGGGCCTCACTTTTATAGTGGGGCTTAATAATCTTGTTGTTTCATTTATTGTTTTTAATGTTGAATAATTCTATTTATTAAATTTAGGAAATAAAAAGTAAAAAAAAATAATGTTTCTATAAATAGTATCTTTACAAAAGTTTTGTTTCTTCATATAGTAACATGCATCGGAGGACAAACAAAATGAAAAAACTACTCACAATCGCACTTATAACAATTTTAGCACTTTCAACAGTATTTGCTTCAGGAGCAAAAGAAGATAACGGAGTTAAAAAATATAAAATCGGTGTATCAAAATTATTAACTCATCCTGCTCTTGATGCAATTGCACAAGGAATTTCAGACTACCTTGCAACAACAGATTTAAATTATGAAATTAGAGAAGAAAATGCAAATGGAGATATTTCAACATGTGCATCTATCGCAGCACTCTTTAAGGAAGAGAAAGTTGATGTAGCTGTTGGTATTGCTACTCCTACTGCTCAAGCAATCTTTAATGCACTTCCAAATACTTTACAGGTTTATTCTTCAGTTACAGACCCTGTTAGTGCTGGCTTAACAGATAATGACTTAGTATGTGGTGTATCAGATATGGTACCTGTAAATACTCATTTAGAGTTAATCACAAAACTAACAGGAGCTAAGAGTGTTGGTATGGTTTACACTTCATCTGAAGCAAATGGTATTACCTTAATGGAAGCTATGCAGAGTGCTTGTGATGCAAAAGGTATTAAACTTGTAACTGTTGCTGTTTCTACTTCTGCAGAAGTAAGAGTTGCTGCTCAGTCTATTATTGATAGAGTTGATGCAGTTTATGTTGCAACTGATAACACAGTAGTAAGTGCTATTACTGCTCTCTCAGATGTATGTGCACAAGCTAAAAAACCTCTCTTCTCAGCTGATACAACATCTTCCTTTGATACAGATGTTCTTCTTGCAGGTGGTTTTGACTACTACAAGAGTGGTCTCCTCACTGGTCAGTTAATTGAAAGAGTTATTAAGGGTGAAAAGCCAACTGACATTGGAATGACTCTACTTGATGAAGCAAGTCTCGAACTATACATCAACTTAGATGTTGCAGAAAAACTTGGTATCGCAATTAGTGATGATATGATTAAAAATGCAGCATATGTAATAAAAGACGGAAAGAATACTAAATAATTTAGTTAGTCAGTTATGGAAACGGGGCTAATCCCCGTTTCTTTTGTGTTGACACAAATGTGTAAATTGATGATAAAAAAGGCTGGTTATAAAAAGGATTTATCATGATCGAAGGAATATTCATTGAAGGCTTAATTTTCAGTGTCATGGCACTAGGAATATTAATAAGCTTTAGACTACTAGATTTAGCTGATTTAACTTGTGATGGCTCTATTGCAACAGGTGCAGCTGTTGCTGCTGTAGCAATAGTGAATGGAATACCTATTCCTGTTGCTATGTTACTTGCTTTCTTTGCAGGTGTTCTTTGCGGACTTTGTACTGCAGCAATTCATAACCATTTAAGAATACCAGGCCTCCTTGCAGGTATCTTAACTATGACTATGCTTTATTCAATCAATTTAAGAATACTTGGAAACAAAGCAAATTTACCACTTGTAAAGGTAAATACACTCTATAAAGCTTTCCCAAAGCTCTTTAAAGCATTTCCACCTGAGGTTGCATCACTAATTGGAACAATAATAGTAATAGTGATTATTAAAGTAATATTAGATTTATTCTTCCACTCTGATTTAGGTATCTCTCTTGGTGCAATGGGAGGAAATGAACAAGTAGTAATTAGCCTTGGAATGTCTCCTTCTGTTTTAAAATACATTGGTCTAGGACTTTCAAATGGATTAATTGCACTCTCAGGAGCCCTTCTTGCTCAATACCAAGGCTTTGCCGATGCTTCCCTTGGTACAGGTATGGTTGTACAAGGTCTTGCAGCAATTATGCTTGGCGAATTTGTATTTAATACAAATAAAATAAGCTTAATTACACTGCGTGTTGTAATTGGTTCAATTATATATAAAGGTTTAATGTACTTTGGAAGAAAGTATGGCTATCTTATTGGAATTACACCTAATGACTTTAAGCTATTAACTGGCTTACTTGTAATTGTCTCATTAATCATTGCATCAACAAGAGTAAAAGCTAGTGAAGAAAGTGCTAAAAAGAAAGCTCTTTCAAAAATCAAGGAGAGTAACTAATGTTAGATATTAAACATGTAACTAAAGTCTTCTTCCCAGGAACAGTAAATGAAAAGGTTGCTCTTGAAGATATTAATTTAACTATTAATGAAGGTGATGTAATTTCTGTTATTGGTTCTAATGGTAGTGGTAAATCAACACTATTTAATATGATAGCAGGTACTTTTCCAGTTACTAGCGGTAATATCCTTCTTGATAATAAAGATATTACTAAGGAAAAAGAGTATAAAAGAGCCTTTTATATGGGTAGAATTTTCCAAGATCCAACTAAAGGAACTAGTGGAAATATGTCCATTAAGGATAATCTTTCTCTTTCCTTAACAAAAGGTATGAAAGGTCTTAAATTCTCATATAACAATAAGAAAAAAGCACTATTTGAAGAGTTATTAAAGCCAATTCACTTAAGTAACCGTTTAGAGGATAATGTTGGTCTTTTATCAGGTGGTCAAAGACAGGCTTTAACTCTAATTATGGCATGTTTAAGTAAACCAAGATTACTTTTATTAGATGAGCACACAGCAGCCTTAGATCCTGAAAATGCGCGCATAGTAATGGAATTAACTAAGGAGTATATTGAAAAAGATAAACTTACTGCTATGATGGTTACCCATAACATGCAATTTGCAATTGAGTTTGGAAATCGCTTAATTATGATGGATGAAGGTCACATTATCATGGATGTAAGTGGAGATGAAAAGAAAAACCTTACAATTCCACTATTAATTGAAAGATTTAGAAGTGCTAGTAATAAGGATTTTACCTCTGACGAAGGCTTATTAACTCATTAATTATCGCTTTTTCTATGTGTATTGCAACTTGATTAAATAAGGAGTATACACATAGGAACTATAATTATTGCTAATAAGGGTTAATAAATGAAATCTTGCTCATCTGCTGAAAAAAAACATCTCTTTTCAGCTAAAGAGTTATTTGCACTACTATTTCCACTAGCTCTTGAACAGCTATTAACAATTGCAATTGGTATGGCCGATACCATAATGGTTTCATCATACTCTGAAAGCGCTGTTTCAGCTGTTTCATCTGTTGATTTAATTTCTTGGCTATTTATCGTAGTCTTTTCTTCCTTCTCGACAGGAGGAGCTGTAATTGTAAGCCAGTACATTGGAAGAAGAGATTTAGAAAATGCAAAAAGTGCGGCAAAGAATTTAACTATCGTAAGTATTATTCTATCATTAATAATGACAGCTATTACAATAGCGCTTAAGGATATAGTTCTACACTTAGTATTTGGTACGATTGAAGAAAGTGTCTACATAGATGCAACTAAGTATTACATTCCTATTGCCCTATCCTATCCATTTTTAGCACTTTTTGATGCAACAACTGCTATTTCTAGAAGTGTTAATAAAACAAAGAGGATATTCTTTGTTTCTCTATTAATGAATGTAATTAACATCTCAGGAAACTACATATTAATACATATAGTTAATCTAGGTTCTTTAGGTGCAGGAATTGCTTCCCTTCTTTCAAGAATAATTGGTTCATTAGTTATGCTCTTTATTTTAATGAGAAAAACTGAAGAATGCTCATTAAGTGGAATTACTAGAACAAAAATAAATATTAAACACGTAAAAAATATAACAAGAATTGCAATTCCATCTGCTTTTGATGGAGCACTGTTCCAAGTTGGAAAGCTTATTGTTCAATCACAAATAGCTACATTAGGAACTTCATCACTTGCAATACATGCCATAGTTTGTAACTTTAATAGTTATTGTAATATTCCACAAAATGCCTTTGTGTTAGCTGTTATTACATTAGTTGGGCAAGCTGCCGGGGCTGAAAGAAAGGATGAAGAGAGATATTGGACTAAGTGGTGTGTAGTATGCTCAATAATTACCACAACTATTTTTGTTCTTCCAATGTTTATTTTTACACCTCAAGTAGTATCCATATATGGGTTAAACTATGCATCAAGTTTAGAAGCAATTCCTATTTGTAGACTTTGCTTAATAGCATGTACTCTTATTATTCCGTTTGCATTTACTATCCCTAATGCATTAAATGCAACAGGTGATGTTAAGTACACCATGATTGTATCAATTCTAAGTATGTGGATATTTAGAGTTGCTCTTGTTTTCATTCTTCTAAGAGTATTTAATTTTGGTGTTGATGGGGTTTGGTATGCAATGTATGCAGACTGGATCTTTAGAGGGTTATTATACACACTTCGTTTTTGTGGAACTAAATGGCAAAATAAAAAAGCTATTAAAGAGGAGTAATTTATGATTAGCTCACTTGCTTTAATTTTTATATTATCACTTCTTGCAGGCGAACTGATGAGGAGAATAAAGCTTCCAAGAATTATTGGTATGATTTTTGTTGGAATCATTATTGGACCATATGTATTAAATTTACTTTCTCCTGAAATTCTAAGTATATCGGCAGAGCTAAGAAAGATTGCTTTAATTATCATATTAATTAAAGCGGGCTTAACACTTAACCTTGATTCCCTAAAAAAAGCATCTAGACCTGCCCTACTCTTATCGTTTTTACCAGCAACCTTTGAAGTAATAGGTATTACTATATTTGCACCTCTCTTTTTTGATATCACAAGAACAGAAGCAGCATTACTTGGAGCGGTGTTAGGAGCTGTTTCTCCTGCTGTTGTAATTCCAAAGATGACAGAGTTAATTGAAAAAGGTTATGGAAAAAACAAAAGTATTCCGGAGATGATTCTAGCTGGAGCATCGCTTGACGATATTTTTGTAATAGTACTTTTTTCATCATTTCTATCTGCAAACCAAAGTGGAGAAATTAATTTAACTTCATTTTTATCAATACCAGTATCAATTATTTCAGGAATAGCCTTAGGAGCTATAGTAGGACTTTTAGTCACATCATTATTTAAGCGTTTTAAAATGCGCTCAGAAGTAAGAACTATAGTTGTCCTAGCAGTATCGTTTACATTGATTACTATTGAAGAGTTAATAAAGCCATATTTCTCCATATCTGGTCTTCTTGCAGTAGTTGCTTCATCTTGCATAATAAAACTTAAAAGTGATGAAGGTGTAACGAAAGAATTAGCAAAAGACCATACTAGACTATGGGCAGGAGCTGAAGTAATTCTTTTTACCCTTATTGGTGCTGCAGTTGATATCAGATATACTCTAAATGCAGGGCTATTTGCAATTGTACTTTTATTCCTTGGTCTATTAGTTAGAACAATTGGGGTTTTAATTGCATTAATAAAAACACCTTTAAATAAAAAAGAAAGAGCATTTGTAGTATTTTCATATCTTCCAAAAGCAACTGTACAAGCAGCTATTGGTGGAGTTCCACTTGCTATGGGACTTTCATGTGGTTCTTTAATACTCTCTGTAGCAGTATTATCAATTATTATTACTGCTCCGTTAGGCGCCTTCTTAATGGATATTTCATATAAAAAGTTATTAAGTAAAGATAATTGATTTCACTAGTTGAAACTTTATTTCAATGTTATTAAAGTAGGGGCCATGAAAACTAGGATTGATACATCCACCTTATTTAATAAAGGTTTTTTAAAGGCTTTAATTGTCCCTCTTTTGATAGAACAAATACTAACGCTTACAATTGGAATGGCTGACACCATCATGGTTGCAAATGTTGGTGAAAGTGCAGTAAGTGGTATTTCTCTTGTAGACTCACTCTCTAATCTATTTATCCAGCTTTTTGCCGCATTTGCAACAGGTGGAGCAGTAGTTGCAAGTCAATACCTTGGAAGAAAAGATAGTGAAGCAGCATCGAAAGCTGCTAAACAATTAATATATATTACTGCATTATTTTCTCTTTTAATTACTATATTTGGCTTAGTTTTCAATCGAGGTCTATTAAGCTTGATATTTGGTCACATTGAAGATCAAGTAATGGATCATGCGGTAAGATATTTTATTTTTATTTTGATTTCATACCCATTCTTGGCTCTCACTAATAGTGCAAATGCACTATGCAGAAGTATGGGTAAAAGTAAGATTACAATGGCAGTTTCAATTGTAATGAACATAATAAATATTGGTGGAAACGCATTATTTATCTATGTTTTCAAACTTGGAACAGCAGGAGCAGGTATTGCTTCTCTACTTTCAAGAGTAGTTGGAGCAACTATTATGCTTATTATTATTTCAAAAAAGACTCTTTTAATCCACGTTGATGGACTTTTTAAGTTTGAACTAATTCCTTCCATGATAAAAAGAATATTACGAATAGGTCTTCCTAGTGGAATTGAAAATAGTATGTTCCACATTGGAAAAGTATTAGTTCAGTCATTAATTGCCTCATTTGGTACTGCTTCAATTGCGGCAAATGCAGTCGTAAATAATATTGCAGGCTTTGCCAATCTCCCTGGTGCTGTAATTGGTATGGCTTCAATTACAGTAATTGGACAGTGTGTTGGAGCCAAAAGATATGATGCTGCTAAGTACTATGCTAAAAAACTACTTCTACTTGTATTTGGTATGTTCATCTTAACTTGTTCATTCTTCTATGTAACAACTCCATTTTTATCATCTCTATATAATCTATCAGATGAAGCAATGAGACTAAGTATTATTAACAACCACTTCCTTCTTATTTGTACACTCTTTATTTGGCCTATTTCATTTACCCTTCCAAACTTTTTGCGTGCAGCTGGGGATGCAAGATATACAATGACTATTTCAATGATTAGCATGTGGACATTTAGAGTTGTATTATCCTACATACTAGGTAGATACTTAGGTCTTGGCCTTCTTGGAGCAAATATGGCAATGGTAATTGACTGGTGTTTTAGAAGCATAATGTTCTCATCACGTTGGCTGAAGGGCAAATGGATGACAAAAAAAGTAATTTAATAAAAAAAGAAATAAATTTACAAATTCAAAAGATGAATTATAATTTAAAAAAACTTGTATGCAAGATTTATTAACTCATGTAAACAAAAGGAGAACACTATGAGTAAATTTCACGGAATTGCACCAGCTTTTTATGCATGTTACGACAAAAATGGTGAAATCAATCCAGATATGGTTAGAAAGTTCACAAATCATTTAATAAAAAAAGGAGTTCATGGACTATATGTCGGAGGCTCTTCTGGTGAATGTATCTATCAAAGTGTCGAAGAAAGAAAAATCGTACTTGAAAATGTAATGAAAGAAGCAAAAGATAAAGTGTATGTTATTGCACATGTTGCTTGTAACAATACTAAGGATAGTATGGAACTTGCAAAGCATGCAGAAAGTTTAGGTGTTGATGCTATCGCTTCTATTCCTCCTATATATTTCAAACTTCCAGAACATGCTATTGCTAAATATTGGAATGATATTTCATCTGCCGCACCTAATACACCATTTATTATTTATAATATACCTCAACTAGCAGGTGTAAGTTTAACAATGACTCTGTTTAATGAGATGCTTAAAAACCCAATGGTTCAGGGTGTTAAGAACTCATCTATGCCAGTCCAAGACATTCAGATGTTTAAGATGTATGGAGGAAATGATTTTACAGTATTTAATGGCCCAGATGAACAATTCGTATCAGGGCGATTAATTGGTGCAGATGGTGGTATTGGTGGTACTTATGCTGTAATGAGTGAGCTTTTCATTAAAGCTGATTTATTTGTTCAAAGTGGTGAAAATGAAAAAGCTCGTGATATTCAAACAGACATTGATAGAATTATCTATAAGATGTGTTCAGCAAAAGGTAACCTTTATGCAGTAATGAAAGAAATTATAAAGCGCCGTGAAGGGTTAGACTTAGGTTCTGTTCGTCTTCCTCTTGCTCCAATTTATCCTGAGGATGAAAGTGTCATAGTAGAAGCTATTGATTTAATTGATAAAGCAATTAGCAAATGGGTATAACTTCATGATTTTTACAACAATTGACCAATTATCAAACTATATACCTCAAATTCCACTTCTTGATTTAGTTTGTAATGAGCTTAAACAAAATAAGCTATTATCTCTTAAGGATGGAAGATATGAATTATTGGGAGATAGAGTATTTTATATGATGAATTTATACACCGCATCAGAGAATAACGATAAGATGTATGAATTTCATAAGAAATATATTGATGTCCAAGTTATGCTTTCTGGATCTGAGCTTTGTCTTTGGTCAAATAATAATGCAGATTTAAATACAATAGACCCTTCTATTAAAGATATTTCTTTTCAATATGTAGAAAAAGAATCTGCTTCCTTAAACTTAGATACTGGTAATGTTGCAATCTTTTTCCCTGGAGAATTACACAAACCAGGTCTTGATAGTGGATATAGAAAGGAAAATAGAAAAATAGTTTTTAAAATCAAGTATTAAAGTAATGGGGGCAAATGCCCCCAATTCTTTAAAGATTAAAATAATCAATTAACTCTATACACTTCATATACATTCTTGGAATATGGAATGGCCCTTTATAGAAATTACCTTTAATTCTAGTAGCTAATGTTCCATCACGATGGAAGTAGCCATACCACTCGCCATATTCATCATCAACAAAACGTTCATCAATGTATTTATTTACTTCGTTAAACCATGATAAGTATTTCTCATCTTTTGTAATACCATATGCCATTAAGGTTGCAATAGTTGCCTCACATTGTGGCCACCAGAACTTCATATCCTGATGATATTCACTTAAAGGAAGATCAAGAGCATCTCTATATTGAATAATTCCTCCTCCATACTCTTTATCCCAACCCTTTTCCCAATGCCAATCAAGCATTTTTAGTCCAAGCTTAATTAGATGTTCATCCTTTTTGATTAAGCCTTCATTCATGATAAACCAAGCACCTTCAATAGCATGACCAGGATTAATAATCCTTCCATCATAGTGCTCTTTTAAAAATCTACCATCTGGAGCAACAATCTCTAGAACACATTTTAAATCATCTCTCACAAAATAAGTTTCAACTTCATTTAAAAGCTTTGCCATATAAGAGTTACACCACTCTTCTTTTTCAGGAAAAGACTCTCTTAACTCAGATAAAACATTTAACAAAATCATCGGTCCCCCAAATGCAATTGATGGCTCTGTCTCAGGATTTACTTTTGGAATTAAGATTCCTTTCGTTGTTCTAAGGTATTCTACAAACTCCAATAATTTAAAAGCTTTATCTCGATAAGTTAAGTCCCCTGTAATACGTGAATAACAAGCATAACCAATAATTGCAAATGTTTCACTAAAGAAATATCTTAGTCGTTTTACTACAGGTCTTCCATCTGCTGTGACTTTAAAGAACATTCTACCATCACTATCAAAACAGTGAGAATCAATAAACTTTACCAAACTTGTTGCTGCATCGAGATACTCTTTCCTCCTCTCTATCTTTTCATAGGCCGCACAAAATGTCCAAAGTGCTCTACCTTGAAACCATACAGATTTATCTGTATCTAATAACTTTCCATCTCGATCAAGACAGGTATAAATACCACCATTTACACTATCCATTCCATATTTAAGCCAAAATGGAAGTACTTTTTTTGTAAGTTCATAAATGTACTTATTTTTAACCTCACTAAAATCCATAAATACTCTCCTTTTAATGGAATTATAACTTGTATTCATGTTTTTTCTATACTAAAATTTTTATTGGTAAAAAAAAATGAAAAAAAATAATCCACTAATAGAAACTATTATAGATACATTAACTCATAGAATCGTTTCTGGAGAATATCCTGCTGGATATAAATTATCAGAAAACTTTATATCACAAGAATTTAATTGTTCAAGAACTCCTGTAAGAGAAGCTTTTAAAAGCTTAGAACAGGTTTCTCTTGTTCAAATAATTGCTCACTCTGGTACATATGTAAAAACCTTTTCAGATGAAGAAAATATCGAAATAACAGAAATAAGAGCTTATTTAGAGGCTCTAGCTTTTCGTCTAGCTGCAGAAAATAAAGCTGACACAACTAAACTGAACACTTATCTTGTAGAGATGGAAGATAGTTTAACATTAGATAAACCAGACTTTACAAAGTATGGTAAATCACACTTTTCTTTTCACCAGGAAATAGTTAGTTTATCAAACAATTCTATGTTAATTTCTATGTATGAAACACTTCATCTAAATAGTGCTACAGCATTGATTTACAAGAACATGAACAAAGAGGAAATTCTTTCTACTATCGAAGAGCATGCGCTCATTTATACTTATCTCAAGTATGGTGATGCAGAAAAAGGATCAGCCTTTATGATTAATCATCTTTGGAAAAAGAGAGAAAGATTAATTAATGAATCACAAACAAGAAGTAAAAAATAAATAAAAAAAATATTTGTTGACAGGAGTAGAAAAACCAAACTAGTATACAAGTAGGTAAAACAAAAAAAGGAAAATCAACAAAAGGAGAGATTTTATGAAAAAGATTTTACTGCTTGCATTAGTAATGCTAGTTTCTTTCTCAATGCTTTTTGCACAGGGATCTAAAGAAGCAGCTTCAAGTGACGGAAAGACAGTTATCACATGGTGGGCATTCCCAACCTTTGCAGATAATGGTGCAACAGAGAAGGCTTTAATCGAGGCATTTGAAGCAGCAAATCCAGATGTAAAAGTAAACCTTGAAACAATCGACTTTACATCAGGCCCTCAGAAGCTTACAGCTGCTATTGAAGGTGGTGCAGCACCAGATGTACTCTTTGATGCTCCAGGTAGAATTATTGAATACGGAGCAAATGGTAGACTCGTTAATCTTGATAGCCTTTTTACAAAGGAATATTTAGCAGATATCGGTGGTCTTGCTAATGCTTGTACAGATGGTAATCACTACTACATGTATCCTCTCTCATCAGCTCCATTCTGGATGAGCATTAATAAAGAGATGTGGGAAAAAGCAGGTGCTTGGCAGTATGTTAATACAGAAGGTGATAGACTTTGGACTACAGAAAACTGGGCAAAGGCAATGGAAGCTTTAGGTAAAGCTGGTTACATTGGATGTAACGTATATTGTGGTGGCCAAGGTGGTGACCAAGGTACTAGAGCATTAGTTAACAACCTTTATTCATCAACTATTTATAAAGATGGTAAATGGACTGCTAATACTGATGGTAACAAAAAGGCTCTTGAACTTTTAGTAGGTCTTTACAAAAATGGTGCTATCGATTTTGGTCGTGGTATTGCAGCAGCTGACGAACTCCAGCTTTATCAGCAGGAAATGATTGCTTCAACACTTTGTTGGGGAACATCAAATGCTAAGAACTATAAGAGTGATTCTTATACACAGTTCTCAGTACCATTCCCATCAGAGGATGGAGTTCCTGAACTTGAATACCTCGCAAATGGTTTCTGCGTATTTGATAACAAAGATCAAGCTAAAGCTGATGCAGCTATCAGATTTATAAAGTTTGTTTGTGACGATCCAACTTGGGGTCCTTATGCAGTTAAAGCTTCTGCAGCATTCCCTGCCCGCGCTTCATTTGGCAACCTTTATGGTAACGATGCTGAATATGCACTTCTCGCTTCATGGACAAAATACTATGGTCCTTACTACAATACTCGTCCTAAGTTCGCTCAAATGAGAACTCAATGGTGGAACATGCTCCAGTATGTTTCAACTGGTGACAAGACAGTTGCTAAGGCAGTTGCTGACTTCGATACAGAAGCTAACAAATAATAGTAACTCATCTAAGCTTCCTGTCAAAATTGTGGCAGGAAGTTTTTTTTACCAAAATCAAAAAAGGAGGTAAAAAATGGCTAAGCAAAAGATGCAAACTATGGGTGTTAGTCATGCCATACAACGTCAAATTGATAGAGTTAGCTATTTATTTCTATTACCAATGGCAGTATTCTTTGTCTGCTTTGTATTAGCACCAATGGTTATAGGAATTTTCACAAGCTTCTTTAACTACCGAATGGGTGTCTTTGATTTTAACTTCGGGAAAAACTATCTACAGCTTTTTACAGATAAGGTTTTCTGGAGAAGTATGCGCAATACCATTGTAATAGTAATTGTATCAGTACCTTTAGTTACAATTTTTTCACTTTGGGTAGCATCTGCACTAAATGAGAAAAGCATGGGAACAACATCTTTTTTTAGAGGTGTTTTCTACCTCCCTGTTGTAATGGGTACAGTACCTGTAGTTGTTGTATGGAAGTGGATTTTTAATTCATATTATGGAATTTTAAATTATATTCTTAAGGCTTTAAACTTGATGCCACAAAACATGCGTTTTGACTGGTTAGGTGAAAAGAGCACTGCTATTTGGTGTATTTTAACAATTCTATTTACAACAAGTATTGGTCAACCAATTGTTCTTTATATAGCTGCTCTTGGTAATGTTGATAAGTCAATTACAGAAGCTGCTGAAGTAGATGGAGCATCTAAACTTAGAACCTTCTGGCAAGTAAAGTGGCCTTCAATAATGCCAACTACCCTTTATATTGTTGTTATTACAACAATTAATAGCTTCCAGTGCTTCGCATTGATCCAGCTCCTTACAAGTGGAGGTCCTTCATATTCAACTTCTACAGTAATGTATTATCTATATGAACAGGCATTTACTTACTACAACTATGGTTATGCAAATGCAATGGGTGTTATTTTAGCTATTGTAATAGCAGCATTCTCTGCACTGCAATTTAAATCTATGAAAACTGAATAAGGAGGTATGGCGTGAATCAAATTGAAAAAAATCAAGTTAAAGCAAAGTGCTATAACTACTTTACACTTATTGTATTAATTATTATCGCATTACTTTTCTTATTCCCATTTTATTGGATTATTACAGGTTCTTTTAAAACTCAACCAAATAAAATTCCACCTGAGTGGTTTCCTAAGACTTGGACAATGATGCATTGGCAAAAACTCTTTAAACAGCCAGCTTGGACTTGGTTCTTTAACTCTGTATTTATGTCAATAATGTCCATGATTCTTGTTTTGGGGGCATCCTCTATGGCAGGATATGTCCTTGCAAAAAAAGCATTTACTGGTAGAAAAATTATTTTCTCAATTCTTGTAATGGCTATGGCTCTCCCAAAACAAGTTATCTTAGTACCACTCGTTAGAATGATGAATGCATTGTCGCTTTATAATACACTGTGGGCAGTAATTTTAGGTACTGTTGGATGGCCTTTTGGAACATTCTTGATGAAACAATTTTCAGAAGGAATTCCAACAGAGCTATTAGAAGCCGCTAAAATAGATGGTTCTGGAGAAGTCAAAACATTTACACAAATAGTTTGTCCTATGTTAAAGCCTGCATTTGGTGCACTTGCTATCTTTACATTCATCAATACATGGAATGACTACTTCTTACAACTTGTTATGCTAACAAGTAGAAATAATCTCTCTATTTCTCTTGGTATTGCAACGTTGCAAGCTGAGTTAAGTACAGACTATGGGTTAATAATGGCTGGTGCTACCTTAGGTGCTGTACCAATTGTAACAATATTTATTATGTTCCAGAAATACTTTACTAATGGTATTGCTCTTGGAGCAGTTAAAGGTTAAAACAATGGCCGTCATTTGACGGCCAATTCTTTATCTTTCACTTGCTTTCCAAAGTTTTTCTAATGAATAGAACTCTCTTAATTCTGCTGACATAAGATGAATTACAATATCACCACAGTCGATGAGTTCCCATCCATCTTCACCAGGAGTCTTATGACGGTTATTTACAGATAAACCGTTTTCATTAAGAACGCTCCAAAGTTGGTGAACAACACCCTTTAAGTGACCAACACTTGTTACTGTTCCAATAACAAAGCAGTCTGTGAAAGCACCTTCCTCTAAAGGAACGATTACTACATCTTTACAGTTATGTTCCTCTAAGAAGCTAACAATAGTTTTTGCTTTATTTTCTATAATTTCTCTCATATGTTCCCCATTATATTCTCAACCCATCTAGAAATAAACTCTCTATTATCACTATATGAATGTGCTGTGGATATCACATTCTTTAAATGATACTCTGTTACGGTTGTTTTTTTCTTAATATTTTTAGAAAGCTTAGCATCATCGAAATCAGAAGAGATGTTGTTGATTGTAGCTATAAAATCTGTTTTTCTCAAGTCCCCACGAAAGGATGAAAATGCATGTAAAGTATCGGAAGAAGAAGTAACATCCTTTAAAGAATTAAATAACTCTTGGCGAAAATTAAATAAATCATCACTTATGAATGCATAGCTTTCACAAGGAATTGTAAATACTTCTTCAAATAATTCTTTACCACTTTTTCCACTTTCACTTTCTAGGTATGAAAGAGTTTCATTATCAATATCAATTTTTACTGCATGGCGTGAATTAACGATATAAGCAAAAGATGTGCTTTCAGACTCAAGGTAGTAAGCACTATTCTTGCTTTGACAACTTATTAATAAAATGAGCAATGATGATATTAATAAATACTTTTTCAATCTTTGAATAAACCTCCATGCTCAAGGAAGTAAAAGAGCTCTAACGTTCTTTTTGCAAAAGTCATATCTTTTTCTTTATAGTATTTCTCTTCCCTCTTTAATATATTCATTACCATTTCTTCAAGAGAAGATAAAGAGAAAATTTCTTTTCTATCATCATTTGTTATGTGTTTTCTATTTGGTTCTGTGTAATCAGCAATATATAAGCAAGCACCAAGAATACCCATATCGATACTTCCAAGAGTATGGTGTCTTATTGCCTTTGTATAGCTTTCAGGAACAGGACCAACGATTGTTGGCATTAAGGTAGCAGCAGCAGCTCCATGAAGTAGCATTGGTTTATTTAACTCTTCTTCAGATAAATCCATATTAGCTTTTTTACAAATATTTAATATTTCATCATCTTTATCATAGCGACACCAATCATGGAAAATACCTGTATATAGTCCTGCATCCTTATCACATAAAAAGCGTTCACTTAATGCTGAACATACCTCAGCAACACCCTTTGAGTGTTCAAAGCGTGATGACTTTAAATGTTTTTTTACTAGTTTTTCAAGCTTTGTATAGTCCATGAGACTCGACATATGATTTTACTCCTTGAGTTAAAGATGAAAAGTCTCCATTTCTTACCTCTGTTGATGATGCATTATAGATAGGAGAATTAATTTGTGTAATATGATAACCTTCTCTTTCAGGTGCAATAATTTTGTCACGTGAAAAGCAAACAAAATCAACAAGCTCCTTAAGCTCATCAATTCTATACCACTTATCTAGATCAGGAAGTAAATCATCACCCATTATTAAGCCAAGTCTACCAGTTACATTAAAAGTTTCTAACACCTCAACTACGGTGTCATAGGTGTAACTAACACCACCACGCTTAATTTCAATATCACTTACAATTAATTCCAATCGTGTTGGCTGCTTAGATGAGTACTCATTAAGTGCTATTTTTACCATATTATATCGGTCTACAGCAGGTGTTGGATTACTTTCTTGCTTAAAGTTTGAAATTCGAGCAGGAATAACAATTACTCTCTCATAAGGAGTATACTCTTCTAATTGGTTTAATATATGTAAGTGACCCTTATGAATTGGATCAAAAGTGCCACCAAAAATACAAGTGAGTTTACTCTTCATCTCTGTAGTAGGCATCATTATCTACCTTTGTGGTAAAACCACCATTATCATCAGTTTTTTTGATTCCAGCATCGCTTACCATTTTTATAAAGGCATGCTTAACATCTTCAATAGTTTCATCCATGTAAATAGATAACTTATGTACCTTTACATCGCCAAACATCTCTTGAAGCTTAATATATCTCTCTTCTGCTCCATCCTCATCATATTTACTGGCAATAATTACTTGAGGTTTCTTTAAAAGTTCTGGAGCAAAGGTGTGAAGTTCATTTGTTAAAATTGAATAAGAATCTAGATATGCTTCATCTGATAAATCGATGAAGAAAGCAAGTCCTTTAGTTCTTGAAATGTGTCTTAAGAACTTAAAGCCCATTCCAGCGCCTTCGCTTGCACCCTCAATAATACCTGGGATATCAGCTAATATCATATCTTGATCATCATAGCGCATAGCACCAAGCTGTGGTATCTTAGTTGTAAATGGGTATCCTGCAACCTTACTTCTTGCATTAGTTAATAAGTTTAATAGAGAGCTCTTTCCTGCATTAGGAAAACCTACAAACCCAATATCTGCAATTACTAATAATTCAACTCCAACTCTACACTCTGTACCCTTTTCACCAGGTTGAGCAAAACGTGGAGTTTGACGAGTAGCAGTTCTAAAGTGCCAGTTACCTTGGCCACCTTTACCACCCTTTAAAAAGACATATCTATCAAGACCAGTTAAGTCTTTAATAATTTCACCTGTATCAGGATCCTTTAATACTGTTCCTGGTGGAACAGGAATTTCAACATCCTGTCCATCACGGCCAAAGCATCTATCGCCCTGTCCATTTCTTCCATTTTCAGCACGATAGGTTCTAACCATCTTTAAATGTCCAAGAGTTCTTAAATTTTCTTTAACGACAAAAACGACGTCTCCACCACGTCCGCCATCTCCTCCATCTGGACCACCTTTTGGCACAAACTTTTCACGATGGAATGATACACAGCCTGCACCACCATTACCGCTAGCTACATCGATATATGTCTCATCAGAAAATCCAAACATTAATTAACTCCTGTCTTTTTTAACCAAATATAAATTATTTTTTATGATTTTCCAAGAATACATAATAATTGCCGTGGCACAGCAAAATAGTCCACGGCAAATAATTATTTATTACTCTTAGTTCTTTTTAGATAAGAATTCGTCAATTGCCTTAGCAGCAACCTTACCAGCGCCCATAGCTGAAATAACTGTAGCAGCACCTGTTACAGCATCACCACCAGCATAAACACCTTCACGGCTTGTTAGACCATCTTCATTTACAATGATACCACCATGAGCATTAACTTCGAGTCCCTTAGTAGTATTCTTAATAAGTGGGTTTGGACTTGTACCAATAGCCATAATAACTGTATCAACATCGAGTACGAATTCACTACCTTCAATTGCGATAGGTCTTCTTCTACCCTTTTGATCTGGCTCACCGAGCTCCATCTTTACACACTTCATTCCTGTAACAAATCCATTCTTTGGATCTCTTGGATCATCAGGGTTGTGGTAACCAAGGATTTCAACAGGGTTATTGAGAAGTCTGAAATCGATACCTTCTTCCATTGCATGTTCAACTTCTTCTTTTCTTGCAGGAAGCTCGTTTAAAGATCTTCTATAAACGATATAAACCTTTTCAGCGCCAAGACGAAGAGCTGTTCTAGCGGCATCCATAGCAACGTTACCACCACCAACTACTGCAACCTTACCACCCTTCATGATAGGTGTATCAGGAGTATCTTCATATGCCTTCATAAGGTTAGATCTTGTTAAGAACTCGTTTGCTGAATATACACCCTTTAATGCTTCACCAGGGATATTCATGAAGTTTGGAAGACCTGCACCTGAACCAACAAATACTGCTTCATAGCCCATACCAAAGAGTTCATCAATTGTTAATGTCTTACCAATTACTACGTTAGTATCGATATCAACACCGAGAGCCTTTAAGCCTTCAACTTCTTTTGCAACAATTGACTTTGGAAGACGGAATTCAGGAATACCATAAACAAGTACACCACCGGCTGTGTGAAGAGCTTCAAATACAGCAACTTTATAACCCTTCTTAGCAAGGTCACCAGCACATGTTAAGCCTGAAGGACCTGAACCAACTACTGCAACTTTGTGACCGTTTGGTTCTGGAGCAACTACTTCAGCTTTGCAGTTTGCATTGTGATAGTCAGCAACGAATCTCTCTAAGCGACCAATTCCAACTGGTTCGAACTTAATACCTAAAGTACACTTACTCTCACATTGTGATTCCTGAGGACATACACGACCACAAACAGCAGGAAGAGAAGAAGATTTAGAAATAACCTCGTAAGCACCTTCAAAGTCCTCTTTCTTAATGTGACTGATAAACTCAGGAATACTGATGTTTACAGGACAGCCCTGTACACATGGTTTATTCTTACAATTTAAACATCTGTTAGCTTCTTCAACAGCTGTTTTTACATCATATCCAAGAGCTACTTCCTTAAAGTTGTGAGCTCTTACTTCTGGAGCCTGAGTAGGCATCTCATGTTTTTTTGGATTAATTGGCATTTTTTAGTCTCCTCAAGCCTTCTTGAAAAGGTTACATGCATCACTATATGCATGGCGCTCGTAATCAAAGTACATTCTACCTCTGCTCATAGCCTCATCGAAGTCAACTTCGTAACCATTGAAGTCTGGGCCATCAACACATGCGAACTTTGTTACCTTCTTACCATCTTGATTTAATGTTAAGCGGCAACCACCACACATACCTGTGCCATCAATCATGATTGGGTTCATTGAAACTGTAACAGGGATGTTATATGGTCTAGCTGTTTCAACAACGAACTTCATCATAATAACTGGTCCAATTGTAATAATTAAATCAAATGTTTCACCTTCTTCAAGCATTTCCTTGAGAGGAACTGTAACATTACCATGTCTACCGTAAGAACCATCATCAGACATAACAACAAGTTTATTAGAAGCTTCTTTGAACTCTTCTTCACAAATTAATAAGTCTTTATTTCTGAATCCAATAATTGATGTTACATCAGCACCGAGTCTGTGGAACTCTTGAGCAACAGGCATTGCAATAGCACAACCTACACCACCACCGATGATACATACCTTCTTAATACCCTCTGTGTGTGTTGCAACACCAAGAGGACCAACAAAGTCTTGGATGTATTCACCCTCTTCTTTGTGGTTAAGTTTTTCAGTTGTTGCACCTACTACTTGGAAGATAATTTTTACTGTGCCGTCTTCTGTATTGCAACCTGCAACAGTGAGTGGGATTCTTTCACCTTTTTCATCAACGCGAAGAATGATGAATTGACCTGGTTTTGCCTTAGCAGCAACAAGCGGAGCAACAATTTCCATCTGTGTAACTGTTGGATTTAAAACTTTTTTTCTAGCAATCTTATACATTTTTTATCTCTTTTTTTATAATGTTAATTTATTCTTTATCAAAAAATAATGAATTAGTAAACTAACAAAAGGCGCCTTTTTGGCGCCCTATGAATATAATTAATAAAAAGTTGATTAGAAGTCAACTTCTGTGTCGTAGTAACAACACTTGAGAAGCTTAACCATCTCTTCCTGACTTGGCTGACGTGGGTTAGAACCAGTACAAGCATCGAGGAGAGCGTTCTTAGCAATATCTTCAACTCTCTCTAAGAATACATTCTCTGGAACAAAGCCCTGCTCACATGGATAGCTATCAGCACCATAGTTCTTAATACAGTGTGGGATGTTAAGATCATCATTCATCTTTCTGAGATAAGCAATTAAGAGCTTAACTTTCTCATCATCATCCTTACCACCAAGGTGCATGTAATCAGCAATTACACCATAGCGCTGCTTAGCAACTGGGTCCTTTGCGTTGAATGCGATAACCTTTGGAAGGTACATAGCGTTAGCTGCACCGTGAATGATGTGTGCACCATAATCCTGGAAGATAGCACCAGTCTTATGAGCCATTGAGTGAACAATACCAAGAAGAGCATTACTAAATGCCTGTCCAGCAAGACACTGAGCATAGTGCATTCTATCTCTTGATGCCATATCACCGTTGTATGAAGCAACTAAGTCCTTTTGAATCATTTCAATTGCATGGATTGCAAGTGGATCTGTGAACTCACAGTTAGCTGTAGATACATAAGCTTCAATAGCGTGTGTCATTGCATCCATACCTGTGTGTGCAACAAGCTTCTTAGGCATTGTCTCAGCAAGATCTGGGTCAACAATTGCAACATCTGGAGTAATTTCAAAGTCAGCAATAGGATACTTAATACCCTTAGCATAGTCAGTAATAATAGAGAATGCTGTTACCTCAGTAGCTGTACCTGATGTTGATGAAATAGCACAGAAATGAGCCTTCTTTCTAAGTGAAGGAATACCAAATACCTTACACATCTCGTCGAATGTGATTTCAGGATATTCATACTTAATCCACATTGCTTTAGCAGCATCAATTGGAGAACCACCACCCATAGCGATAATCCAATCAGGCTTGAACTCGAGCATCTTTGCAGCGCCCTTCATAACTGTATCAACAGATGGATCTGGCTCGATACCTTCAATGAGTTCTACTTCCATTCCAGCTTCTTTAAGATAGTTAACTGCTCTATCTAAGAAACCAAACTTCTTCATTGAACCGCCACCTACGCAGATAACAGCTCTTTCGCCTTTAAATGATTTAAGAGCTTCTAATGAACCCTTACCGTGATATAAGTCTCTTGGTAATGTAAAACGTGCCATACATGACCTCCATTAAAAATTCTAAATAAGTTATTCCTAACTGCCCCTTGTTATATCACTTTCTAAAAGTAATGGCTACTATTTTATCGATATTTTTTTATCTTTTTTTTTATTAATAAAAATGGACCCGGAATTCCGAGTCCTGATGCTTATTTATTCTTTTTAAACAATTTTTGTACTTGAGGAATACTAAAGACTAATGTTAGTACTGTTACAGCAAATAGAATCACTGTAATTGGACTTGAGAAGAGATAAGCTATTTTATGCTCTTCACTCTGCAAAAGTGAAACTGTTCGTCTAAAGTTTGAATCCATCATAGAACCAAGTACTATTGCAAGTACCATTGGTGCTGTAGGATATTCATGCTTTCTCATAAAGTAGCCAACTAAGCCAAAGATAAACATTAATACAACATCAAAAATTCTATTATTACATGCAAAGCTACCAATGATACAAAGTACAGTTACAATTGGAAGAAGTATTCTCTTTGGAACAAGAATTAACTTACTAAGCTTTGGTGCAACTAATAGACCTAATAAAAGAAGGAAGATACATCCAATAAAACCACCAGCTAAGACGGAAGCAAACATATCAGGTTGGGTTTTAATAAATAGTGGTCCTGGTTGCATTCCATGAACAATAAATACACTTAAAATAATTGCAGTTACTGCATCACCTGGAACAGCTAATGTAAGCATCGGAATTAAAGCACCACCAATACAAGCATTGTTACTACTTTCACTTGCTACAATACCTTCTACTGCACCTTGTCCAAACTCACGAGATGGCTTTTTAACAACTTTCTGAGCAGTTGAATAAGCTAAGAATGAAGCAACTGGTCCACCTGCTCCCGGAAGAGCTCCAACAAATGTACCAATTACTGAGTAGATAATTGAGAATGGAAAATGTTTTAAGATATCTTTCATAGGAACCTTTTCATTCTTCATCTCACTTACTTCTGCCCCCATCTTCTTTTGCATGATAGATGAGAGTACCTCAGTCATACCAAAGAGACCAACTAAAGCAGGAACTACGTTAATTCCTCCCTGAAGTGCTCTGATTCCAAAGGTTAGTCTTGGGCGTCCCATTACACTATCCATACCAACCATTGCAATTAACAATCCTACTGCAGCACTAATTAAACCTTTGGTAAAAGATTTACTTGTTAAGCTTCCTACTGCTAAAAGACCA
Source organism: Spirochaetales bacterium (assembly GCA_028723145.1). Lineage (GTDB taxonomy): Bacteria > Spirochaetota > Spirochaetia > Sphaerochaetales > Sphaerochaetaceae > Bullifex. The sequence continues at coordinate 22,227 of JAQYFM010000126.1, forward strand.
AAGAATGATAGAAGAAAGTAATCTATTGGATGGAATTT
>JAQYFM010000127.1 GCA_028723145.1 Spirochaetales bacterium
GCCCTTACATCAAGTGCACCTCTAAAGATTGCTGGGAATCCTAATACATTATTTATTTGATTTGGATAGTCACTTCTTCCAGTTGCAATTATTACATCACTTCTTGTAGCCTTTGCATCATCATATGTAATCTCAGGATCAGGATTAGCCATTGCAAATACTATTGGGGCTTTAGCCATAGTAAGTAGCATTTCTGGCTTTAATACTCCTTTTGCAGAGAGGCCCATAAACATATCTGCATCTTTAATTGCATCCTTTAATGTCTTTATTCCAATATCATTAATAAAAGGTTTCCAAACTTCTCTTACTCCACCTGGATAATCTGACCTTATTACTCCATCCTTATCGAGAAGAATTAAGTTTTCTTTTTTAATTCCTACGCTAAGAAACATTTTTGCACATGAAAGTCCTGCAGCACCTGCTCCATTTACTACTACCTTCATATCCTTTAACTCTTTTCCAACTACCTTTGCTGCATTTATTAACCCTGCACTTGCAATAATTGCTGTTCCATGTTGGTCGTCATGGAATACTGGGATATCACAACGTTTAATTAATTCCTCTTCGATATAGAAGCACTCTGGACCTTTTATATCTTCAAGGTTAATTCCTCCAAAGGTTGGTGAAATTGCTCTTACAATTTCTATAAACTTATCTGGATCTTTTTCATCTACCTCGATATCAAATACATCGATATCTGCAAATCTCTTAAATAGAACACCCTTTCCTTCCATTACTGGCTTTGAAGCTAGTGCTCCTCTATCACCAAGACCTAATATTGCTGTTCCATTTGAGATTACTGCTACTAGGTTCCCCTTTGATGTATAGCGATATGCATCATCACTATTTTCTTCAATCTTTAACACTGGTTTTGCAACCCCAGGTGTATATGCGTATGAAAGATCTTCAGCACTTTGGCATGGCTTTGTTGGTACTACACTTACCTTTCCATGTGGAAGTCTTTCATGATATTCAAGTGCTTTTATTGTAAGTTCGTCCATAAAATGCTCCTAATGTTTTGGAGTATAAACTAAAGAAACTATTTTGACAAAGGTTAGTTATAGCTAAACTAAGTTAGGATTATCTACTTATGTTAGAAGAAATTAATCTTAATTATTACTATTGACGTTTTATAAAAGTAGACATAATATTTTTGTTTATGAAAACAGATAGATCTAGACAAAAAGTAATTAACACCTGTGCCATTATTGGTATTGTTGCTAATCTCTCATTTTCATTTTTAAAATTTGTCGCAGGAACAATAACAAAAAGTGTTGCTATTACTAATGATGCGATAAATAACCTCTCAGACTCTCTATCATCATTAATAACCTTATTAGGCTATAGAATGGGAAAGATGAAACCTACAAGAAAACACCCTCTTGGATATGGCAGAACTGAATATCTTTCTGCAATGATAATTTCAATTATTATTCTTGTAGCAGGTTATGATTGTTTTATTAGTTCAATTGATAGGCTAAAAAACCCATCTGGAGTTTCCATTGCACCAATTGCAGTAATAATACTCATTTTATCTGTATTAACAAAAATTGCTTTATCAATTTTAAATACCAAAGCAGGTAAAAAAGTTGATAGTGAAGCCTTAAAAACTTCAGGTAAAGATGCATTATCAGATGTATTAGTAACATCACTAACTATCATTTCATTAATTGCTGGAAAATTTACAACTTTCCCAGTTGATGGAGTTATGGGTATAATTGTTTCTCTATTTATTTTTTATGCAGGTATTTCCTCATTCTTAGAAACAAATTCTGCCCTAATGGGTGAACGTCCTGACAAAGAAACAGTAGAAAAGATTCGTTTTATTATCAAAAAACATCCACCATTAAAAGGTGGTTATGATATTATGCTTCATTCATATGGTCCAGAACGTTGTATGGGAACTTGTAACGTTGAAGTACCAACACGTGCTCATGCAGAAAATATCTTTGATGCTATGACCGATGCTTCTAAAGAAATTGAAGAAGAACTAGGTATTTATTTTACATTTGGTCTCTTTGCTGTTAATGATTACAGAGAAGATGTTAGAGCTTTAAAAAATGATATCCTAGAGTATTTAAAAGAAAAAACACCTCATGTTATTTCTCTTCATGCATTTCATGTCCACATTGAGTCGAATTTAGTGCACTTTGATGTTGTAGTTGATTTTAAGGTATCAAACTATGGTTTATATAAGGAAGAAATATTGAAAGCTTTAAATGATAAATGGCCAAACTATACCTTTGAATTTACAATTGACCCTGAGTACGATTAATTATTTTTACTTTGCATATTTAAATATCAGCCTCCAATAAATGGAGGCCAAAGAAGGATACTTCACAACTTCAATTTGTTATTTCTTAAGATTCTTTACAGCAGCAAGATATTCTTCTACTGTAAGATTTAAACTCATAGCAGCTTGCTCAATAGTTAGTAAATGAATATTAACTAGATTATTCGTTTGTTTTAATGCTCCATAATCTGCACCACTATTAAAGCTTTCTTCTTTCAT
>JAQYFM010000128.1 GCA_028723145.1 Spirochaetales bacterium
TATTTAGATGTTTCTTACTAAATGGTCTATTCGGATTTGTATTTGGCACTTACTACATCAAATATGGAATTCAATATGCTATGCTAGGACACATGGGTGTTCACTTGGTATCAAAGATATTATTGATGATTTTCTATACTATCTAAACTCTCTACCTTGTGCTTTGTAGTATGAGATTTTATCATCATACATAAGTTTTTCAGCTTCTTTAACTAGCTTATAGGTATCTAAATCAGTCTTGCTACTCCATGCATATCCAATAGAGAGATTAATTTTGTTTTGTGTTGATAAGTCTTTTACTGTTTTAACCATTTCTTCAATTTTAGTTAAAGATTTATCTTTGCAAATAGCAATAAATTCATCTCCTCCTACTCGGTAAGAACAACTTGGAGAAAATACTTTTTTCATTATATCAGAAACCATGATTAGCATTTTATCTCCTGCTTCATGACCATATTTATTATTTATTTCATGGAGTCCATTAGCATCTATATAAATACAACTAAGATTTTCTTTACATCCTTGCTTGAAGGTAAAGCGATCCTTTTCGAACATATTTCTATTATAAAGATCTGTTAAAATATCCTTTTGACTAAAGGCTATAGCTTCCTTTTCAAATAGTATTTTAGCAGCTCTAATATTAGACATATATGTAGATAAAACTATTGAAACAATAGTAAATATTACGGAATCAGTAACATCAACAATAAGAAATCCTGGTTCCTTACTATTTAAGGCACAAATAATGAAAAAAACAGAAGCAAATATCTGAGCGCCTAGCATCCTAATAGGAAACTCAATAAATAAAAAAGGTACTGTAATTAAATAAGCGATAAACGTCACAGAATTTTGATTTGGTGATAAAAAGCTACCTTGAATAGCACTAGTGAGTAGCAACGTCATTATTAATGTATAAACACCAAATAATAACCTTTTGTTAGTGTTGAAGAAATTTAAAAATGAGAGAATTAAGAGAAAAAGAAAGATAATATCTGCAATAAAATAAATATATGAATAAACTTCAAAAATTGGTGAAAAGAAAGAAAATATAATCATGAAGGTAAAGATTATAACTCCTAAAAGAGAAATAATTCTTAAGCTTTGGTTATTTGATTCAAAAATATCATTTTTTATAAGTAAATAATCATCATGGTCTAAGTTTAAATTTACTATCGCATTTATTAATTTATTTTTCATAATTCCCTGTTTATGGACTATTTTAGGTTAAAAGATATATCAATTCAACAAACTTTTTGTTGACAGTTGAAATAAATAATATTATATTCTTATTAGTATTAATTACTGATAAGGAGATAAATATGAGAAGTATTACAACATTTGATTTACAGTATGCTCATAGGTTCTATGGCTTTAAAGGAGAAGCTCAATACTTACACGGCCATACAGGTATATTAACACTTGAAGTAGAAGATAGTGTAAATATGGGCGTAAACATGGTATTCCCATGTAATGAAATACAAAAAACAGCTTGGGATGTACTTAAGAATTTTGACCATGCACTCATACTAAGAGAAGATGATCCACTTCTTCCTGCAATTCTAGACGTTTATGAAAAACAAGGAATTAAAAACGGTCATCCTCAGAACTTAATGAAGGGTGAAGCCTTTAAAACTGAGCTTGCAACAGCATATCCAGATGCAAGACTTGTAGTTACTAAGGAAACTATGACAGTAGAAGGTATGATAAAGATAGTATATGACCTTCTAAAGGATAAGCTTAATATTGCCAAAATTACCTTCACAAGTGGTGTTAATGCTGCATCTCAAGAGTATGATGTAACTAAAACCATTGATAGATGTCCTCTATGTGGTATAGCTTTAGATGAAGAAGGTAAATGTCCTAAATGTGGATATAAAAAAAGATAATCTTATATGTTAAGATTTTGGCTATTACATGAATTTGTAGTAGCCATATTTTTTAGACAAATGTGAACAGAAAAAATCGGGAAGAGAATAATTATTTATTTTATGATTTTATGAATTAGGAGCAAAAAGTGGAGTGGATGCAGCTTATTGGTGATTGTATTACCTATATTGAGGAAAACTTATCAAATGACATTAATGCTGATTTGATTGCAAAAAAGTTTAATATTTCTACCTTCTATCTTCAAAAAGGGTTTTCAATGCTTTGTGGCATTACTCTTGGAGAGTATATTAGAAATAGAAAACTAACTAAAGCTGCCCATGATTTAATGACAAGTGATGAAACAATTCTTGATATTGCATTAAGATATGGATATGAATCACCAGATAGCTTTTCTAAAGCCTTTTTTCGGTTTTTTAATGTGCTTCCATCTGAATTGAGAAAGAATAAAAAGCATATAAAGGGTTATGCTCCTCTAAAACTAACAATTTCCTTACAAGGAGGGTTTTTAATGGATTATAGAATTGAAAGAAAGAATGAGTTTAAAGTTATTTGTGCTTCTCGAAAATTTGCTTATGAAGGGTGTAAGGAAGCAATACCTCAATTTTGGCAGGAACACTATCAAAAAGGAATGGAAAAGTATATTTGTGGTGAAATGGGTATTAACATCGATTTGACTCTATCAAATAGTACCTTTGAATACCTTATTGCTGACTTTTACAATAAAGATAAAGAAATTCCTAACGACTTAGAAATAAGAACGATACCTTCCTTTGAATGGGTAATTTTTAAATGTATTGGACCATTGCCAGAGACAATGCGTCAGGTGAATGAAACCATATATACTCAATGGCTTTGTGAACAAAATGATTATGAATTTGCTGCTGGGTATTGTATAGAGCACTATGATAATCCTAAAAAGTATGAAATGGGTACTAAGGATTCAAAATACAATGCTGAAATATGGATTCCTGTAAGGAAAAAGCATTAAGTATTTTAAGAGCTTTCTTTTCTGAAGACTCTTTTTTAATAGAAAATGATAGTAAAAAAAAGATAGTATATAGTTATGATTACATACACAAATCTTACAGGTTTTTCCTATTCATTTTTGAAAAAGACATTTAATGAAGCCTTCTCTGATTACAACATTCCTATGAACCTTTCTGAAGAGCAAATAAAGATTCATTTAGAGTCAAATGATTATAATCCAAGACTCTCAATAGGGGCCTTTGATAACGATAAGATGGTTGGTTTTGTCTTTGTGGGTCAAAGAGGTAATAGGCTATATGATGGTGGTACTGCTGTAATAAAGGAGTATAGAAGAAAAGGTATTGCTAAAAATATGATAAAAAGCATCTTAAATAAGATGCAGAAGGATGAAGTCTTCATTTTGGAGTGTATTTCAGATAACACTAGAGGATTAAAGCTATATGAAAGCTTAGGTTTTGTTAAATCTAGACAATTTATTTGCTATAAGCTAAATGAAGGTGGATTATTATCTGATGAAGTTAAGAGGGTAGATGAAGCTATAATAAGTAAAGATTATCGTCCCTCATGGCAAAATGAAAAGATAGTAGACCCTATCTACTACGTCCATGGTGAAAATAAAATTTGCGTTCGCAAAGATGGTGGTGTCTATTTTTCAGATCCAGATTACACCTTAATAAATCATGCGTTAAAAGACTTGGGTAGGCTCTCTTTTACAAATGTAAATAATAATGATAAATTAACTATAATATTAAAGGAATTAGGCGCAACTATTATTGCTGAGCAAGAAGAGATGGTATATGAAAGTAATTGATTTACATTGTGATACAATTTTAAGACTAAGTGAAAAAGGATGTGAAAATCTTTTTTCTTCAAGTGGCCATATTAACTATGATAAGCTAGTAAAAGGTGATGTACTTTGTCAGTGCTTTGCTCTCTTTACTAAGATGCATGAGCTAGTAGATGACTCTTATTCTCCATTTGAAAGATTAACAAAGCTTTATGAAATCTTCCTAAAAGAAATAAGTAATTCTAAAGGTAAAATAAAGCGTGCTTATAATGCAAAGGATATTATTGCTAATAAAGACACAATATCTGCAATGCTAACTATTGAAGGGCTTGATGGATTAGAGGGTAAAATTGAAAATGCGTTAACTCTATGTTCTTGGAAGCCTAAGATTGCTAGCTTAACTTGGAACTGGGAAAATGAACTAGCGTATCCTCAAAGTGATGATAAAACAATTATGGCTAAAGGCTTAAAGCCATTTGGTTTTGAGGTAATAGAATTATTTAATAGTGAAGATATAATAGTTGATGTTTCACATCTAAGTGATGGTGGCTTTTGGGATTGTATTAATAAGGCATCCAAGGTCGTTGCAACACATTCTGACTCAAGAGCAATAACTAATGTAGGAAGAAACTTAACAGATGAGATGATTAAAGCCCTTGCAGATAAGGGTGGTGTTGTCGGGCTTAATTTCTGCTCTTCATTTTTGACCTCCGATAAAAGCCATGAATCAAGAATCTCTGATATGATAATCCATGTAAAGCATATGTTAAATGTTGGTGGTGAGGATGTACTTGCTCTTGGTAGCGATTTTGATGGAATTGGTGGAAAGCTAGAAATCGATGGTCCTGATAAATTCCCAATTCTAGAGGAAGCTCTTCATAAAGCAGGACTATCATACTCAACGATAGAGAAGATGTACTTTAAAAATATTTTAAGACTTCTTTAATAATTAGCCTGAGAAAACTCTCAGGCCTACTTTTCTTTCCAAGAAGAACGCATTAATTCATTGTGACCAATTAAGTGGTAATAATCATTAAAGGTTTCGAGAGTGAATAAATTAGTTTCACTATCGTATATAAGCTTTGTTAATGATGTGTTTTCAAGAGAGGATCCAAAAGCAAGCTTTTCTTTAAATGGTAAATTTAATAGCCCGCAAATTAAACTTCTAATTAATCCGCCGTGAGTAATAACTATAATTGAATTGTGTGGACTATCTATTATCTCTTTTATTACAGGATAGGCTCTTGAAAAACAATCTTCGCCGCTTTCTCCTCCAGGAAATGGTAAATCACTAGTTCTTAATAATCTATCATGCATGAAGGAAGAATACCTCTCCATTCTTTCTCTATTATCAAGACCAACGATAGCACCCCAGTCAATTTCATTAATACCAGCTCTTCTTTCTACATTAAGTTTTAGAGCTTGATTAATAATATCTCCTGTTTGAATAGCTCTTTTAAGTGTACTTGTGTACATTATATCGAAGTTTTGACCTTCTAATCTTTTTGCAAGTAGCTCTGCCTGAAGAATACCTTCAGGCGAGAGAGCAACGTCGACATTACACTTTGAGCTATTTTGTCGTCCATGACGAACTAAGATAATTCTTTTTTTCATAGGCTTGAAGAGATAATTTTACATCTTCCAATTCTATTTCCTTCTTTATCAAAGAGGTTATAGGTTCCAGGGAAGGAAATTGGATGTTTATCACCTACATTAAAGTCTCCATCACCAAAGATAACTGAGTTAAGTTGAACTGAACCAATCTTTACTTTAACAATTGTTTCCATTCCAGATGGAAGGGAAGAATAAATTTCACCCTTAACACTACCTTCATTTGAAATCTGGACGTATTCTGGTCTAAGACCTAAGATAACATCCTGGTCCTTTACAATACTCTTATCCAACATCTCGATAGTAAATGTAAGGCCATCACTATTTTTAAGAGTCATGTTTTTAAGAGAGAAATCAAGTAAGTTGATGTTAGGAGATCCTACGAAATCTGCTGTAAAGGTGTTAGCTGGATTTCTATAAACCTCAAGAGGGTTAGCATATTGCTGAAGTAATCCATTTTTCATCAAGCAAATCTTTGTTGATAGTGTCATTGCCTCAAGTTGGTCGTGAGTAACATAGACAAATGTTGAGTCTGTATCGTGGTGAAGTCTCTTAAGCTCTGTTCTCATCTCCATTCTTAATTTAGCATCGAGGTTTGAAAGAGGTTCATCCATAAATAGTACTTTAGGACCTGTTGCAAGAGTTCTTGCAATAGCAACTCTTTGTTGCTGTCCACCTGATAACTCAGCTGGATATCTATCCTTAAATTCTTCAATTCTAAGCATCTTCAATAACTCATCAACACGAGCTTGAATTTTATCCTTTGGCCATTTAAGGTTTTCAAGACCAAATGAAATATTCTTTGTTACTGTCATATGAGGCCAGAGTGCATAGTTTTGGAATAAGAATCCTACATCACGCTTGCTAGCTGCAATATCAATACCTTTTTCTGAGGAGAAAACAACGCGGTCGTTAATAAGGATTTCACCTTCAGTTGGTGTTTCAAGTCCTGCAATCATTCTAAGAGTTGTGGTTTTACCGCAACCAGAAGGACCAAGAAGGGTGATAAAGGATCTATCATCTATTTCAAGATTTAAGTTATCTACTGCAACAAACTTACCAAATCTTTTTGTAACATTTTTTAATACTATTTTAGGCATTTTATTTTTCTCCTATTAACTATTTCCACCGATACCTTTATCGATAGATGCACCTGTCAATTTGTTGACAAGTAAATTGAAGCTTACAACTATAACAATGATGATTAAGTTGATAGCATTAGCATATTGGTTCCATCCTTTTTCGTTGTACTGGAAAAGAAGAGTTGTAAGTATTCTTGTTGAAGGGGATACTAAAAGGATGAAGAGTGAAAGCTCTCTCATACATGAGATGAAAGGAAGTAAATATCCTGATAAGAAACTAGACTTTTGAATTGGGATAATAATTCTTGTCATTCTCTTAAACCAAGAAATACCTTGGATCTCTGCTGCTTCTTCAATTTCACCTGAAAGCTGTAGCATAGCATTAATACCACTACGAGAAGCAAATGGTAAGTACTTAACTGAACCACATAACGCTAGTAGCGTAAATGAGCCATAGAGTGCAGGTATAAAGCCTCTTCTAACAGCAAACATTGAAAGGTAAATAGCACCAAATGCCATTGCAGGCATTAAGTATGGGAAGAAGGTAATGTTATTTACAATAGTTGAAAGGTGTGAACCTCTCTTTTTAGCAATTGCATAACCTGCGAGGATACCAACAGTACCTGCAACAAGTGAAACAACAACTGAGAGTTTAAGAGAGTTCATTAAGCCTGTGTAAATTGATTTATTTCTTAAAATACCTGGTTCACTATTTGCAATGTCTGCTCTACCTTCACCGATCCAGAATTCTGTAGTGAAGTTACTAAATGAGTAGTCACCAGGAGCCATGATAAATGACTCAACTGCAAATGAGATAAGTGGAACAATCGCAATTACAACTAAGATAAATACTAAAAGAACTGTTAATGGAGTTCTTGCTTTCTTTAAATTTACAAGTGCTATATTACTACTTTTACCAGTGACTGTTGTATATGCCTTTCTTCTTCCTGTTATCCACTGGTTGACCATTAAGATACCTACACCAATTACTATCATGATAAGTGCCATAATGTATCCATATCCAGGATTCATACCATTTAGAGTTCTATACATTTGGGTTGTTAATACATTGTATCTAACAGGAGTACCCAAGAATGAAGGAACTGCAAAGGCAGACATTGTTGATGAGAATACCAATAGGAAGGTAGATAATAGAGCAGGGCGAACAATAGGTATTGTAACCTTTCTCATAATGGTGAATCTTGATGCGTGAAGAAGTGATGCAGCCTCTTCAAGATTTGCATCCATGTTTCTCAAAATACCACCAATTAGGATGTAAGCAAATGGCGCATAGTGTAGGCCTTGTACTATTACAATTGGAAATAGTCCATAAGCAAACCAGTCAGCAGTTTCAATTCCTGTTATTACCTGGAATAGTCCTGGAGCACCACCAATTCTTGAATTTCTAAAGAAGTTAAGCCATGCCATAGCAAGTGTCCAAGCTGGCATGATATATGGAAATACAAATACAGTAGAAAGAAAGCTCTTTGCTTTAATATTTGTACGTGTAATAATCCAAGCAAAGGAACCACCTAAAATAATAGCAACCATACAACTTAAGAATGCTATATTTAAGGTGTTTAAGAAAGGTTCGTAGAAGACTTTCATACTTGTTTGACCCGAAGCAAACATCTTCTTCCAGTGGTAGAGTGTGAAATCACCAACCTTTGAACCTTTAATCGCTCTTACTTCACTTGAGTGTACTGTGAAGGTATCAGCAACGATTGTAATTAGAGGGACAATGGTGAGATATCCAAGAACTACTAGCAATACTAATAAAATAATATTCTGAGGCTTTCTTAGATATTTTAATAATGCGTTAATCTTTTGTTTCATGATTTTTTATAGCTTATGGCTACAGAGAGCTTTCTGTAGCCATATAGAAAATTAATAAATATAGAGGTTAAGGAATTCCTCAACATCAGCACGATTTTCGAAGCAGTATTCTGCATCTTCCTTAACAAGGAGAGGCTCCCAAGTAGCGAATGGGTAGTCGATATCTTCCTGTACACCAATATTAGGATTTGCACTATAAGTACCACAGTCTTTTCCCCATGGAGCAAAGCCTTCTTCAGAGAATAAGAATTCAATAAAGAGCTTAGCTGCATTTGGATGAGCAGCATTAGAACACATAAGAGGATATAAGCTGTAATAGAAGCCACAGAATGGTTCCATATTCAAAGCTGGCTTGAGTGCAAGGTTCTTAGTTGTTGCATAGCGTGCCTTTGAGAATACGAAAAGACCTACAGGAGTATTAGCCTTATTCTGGCCCTTAATACCTACGTTTTCTGCAATTGTTGTATCGCTTGTACCACTAATTAAGTCGTTCTCGTAGATTGCTTTAATCCATTCATAACCTGCATTTGGAGTTGTGAGAACAATATCCTTGCCGTAGTAGTTCTTATAAGCCTGTGCAATTTTTTCTGATACCTCAGGACTTGTAACCATAGTTAAGAAGTTAGAGTTTACACCTTCCTGGAACGGGTTCTTAAAGTTGAGTGTGCTCTTATATTTTGGATCTGCAAACTGCCAAATATTATAATATGGACTTTCTGTTGTGTTTTCATCGTTGTAGATAAATACCTTGTTAATTTGGAAAGCCTGGAGAGGGTTCTGCATTGATTCTGGAATTACATCTTTAAGTGTAGGTGGAACGTAGTTGTAGAGATATCCTGGTTCCATAAGCTCACCAAATAAACGACCAGCATCTTGAGCTAATACAAAGTCAGCACCTGTGATTCCAGCTTCACCTTCCTTAGAAACCTTTTCGATTAATTCATAGTCTTTGAGGTTAGATGTTTCACATTCGATTCCATATTTCTCTGTGAAAGCGCTAGCTGCCTTTGCAATTCTTGAAGAGGTTGCATATACAACAACTTTACCTTCAGCCTGAGCTGCTGCAACGAGCTCATCATGAGTCATTTCTTTTTCTTCAACTACAGGAGCAGCTGTAGTAGCTTCTTCCTTAGCACCAGAAGAAAATAGAGGCGAAAATACCATGAGGGCGATTAATGCCAGCATGAACAACTTTTTCATTTTTTTACTCCTTCTGTTTTATTTATTTCACGACATTTGTCGTGATAAAACATCCTCAATTATTACTTTGATTTTTTCAGCTTCATCTTTCAATTCACTTAAAACCTCAAAGCGGGCTAAATAAAGCTCCGTTTCACTTGCTCTTAATGTCACTTGAACCCACGGCTTTTCATCCTTTTTCAAAATTACAGATCCAAGAGGTGAGCCATCTAGCAAGGTATCTGTTTTATTATAGCCTTTAGTCAGCAATAGTGCCTCAATTTGTTTTAACTTGTTACTTCGCTCTAAGGCACTATCAAATTTCTTAGTCCATTCCCTCTCTCTATAGTAGGAAGAGGTTAGTTTTATAAAGTATTCAAGGCTTTTTTTATCTTTTTCTAAGGAAGATAAAAAAGCAAGAAGGATTATCGCCATATTCTCTATTGAATAGACAAAATCATTATATTTGATATTCAAATAATAATGACCTGATTCCTCAACTGCAGCAATAATAGATTTATTCTTACTTAAAATCTTTTTAATTTGGGAGTGTCCATTAGGGACAATCATGGTTGTGTAACCATTCTCGTTTAGATAATTAATAATCACGGGTGATGCTTTAGGATCTAAACAAACAATACCTTTTCCCTTTGATAAAACAGGGAGAATGAATGCAAAAATAGCAGATGGAGGAATTTCCTTCAAATCTTTATTAATTACATCCATTCGGTCTCCATCGCCATCAAACATAATAAGATAATCACTATCGAATTCTTTAATAGTTTGTTTTATTGGATTAGGATCTCCTTGTGGAAATTCTCCATTAGGAATAAAGTTTTTAAAGCTAAAGGATTTATTCCTTGATAAAATATCGAGTAATTCTACTGAGCTAGATCCAGAGAGGAAATCAAATAAAATATTAGTTGAAAAGCTAGTATCTTGAAGGTTTAAATAGTTAATTGCAAAGTCTAGATAAGCCTTCTTATAGTCTTCAATAAGAAGAGAGCCCTTTGTCCTTGATATTTCTAATTTTTGATCATTTTCAAAGTATTTCCTAATTATATCTAATTCCCCAGTCTTTTCATAATTACCTGCAATTGGGATACAATTAGGACCTACTAATTTTTCTCCATTGTGGTTTTTGGGATTGTGTGATGCTGAAATCATTATGCCAGCAGCATTAGGATTTTGCATTGAGGCAAAGTAAAAAAAAGGAGTTGAGATAGGATTTTGAAATAGAATTACATCAAAGCCAAGGCTTAGGAATATTTGACACTTTCTTTCTAAAATTCTATTTCCACTTAAACGTGCATCTCGGGCAAGAATAACAGTCTTAACACTTAAATTTTCTTTAAAAAAAAGTGCCTCTGCTTGTGTTAATTTATCGATAACATCGTTTGTAAAAAACGAACTATCAGCTCTTATATCTGATAGATGAAAAATGTCATTCGAAATAGATGACACAACAACTCCTTTTTCCCCTATCAAAATTATAAAGCGGATAATGAATAATACTGTTGTAAAAAATTAAGAAAACTGAAACAAAATTAATGCGCCCCCGAAGGAGCGCAAAATGGTTAATCAATATCCTGCCCAATACAAATCATATACTCTTAGCTTTTCGCTAAACTCAGTAACAGAAATATCTTCATCCCCTTCAGGTGTGAAGGTAACTACCTTTTGAGCAGTAGGTCTAATTGAGAACATATTGTCAGAGAAAATACCCTTAATATCTTGGCTATCCAAGCTGACCCAGAAAGCAGGACGAGCACAGCTGACCTCAATTTGGAAGCCTTTTCCAACTTTCTTAATTGCGGTATTAAGCTGAGGATTTTCTAATGCACACTTTTTAGGTTCTGTTAAGAAAATTACACTCTCTCTATAGATAGAAGGTGTTGATGCCTTAAGGTATGCAAATGTAGTAGTGACATCAATATCGCTTATATCACACTGTGTAACTTCCAATACACTTTGAGGCTCTACTGTGACTCTAAATACATGCTGCCTTACCTTTTCTCCACGATAGGTTGAGAACTTTACACTTACCTTTACATCTTCAGCTTTATCTGTATCGTTGGTGATAAATACCTTTAGTTTTCCATCTTCGATATATCCAATTGGTGCAATTGGAGCAAAGAAGTTCTTTGCATGATACATTAATAGCTTCCACTTACCACTGTATTCAATCGCAGACCATGAAGCAACAGGCCAGTTATCATTTAGCTGCCAAATAAGTGTACCCATACAATATGGTCTGAGAGATCTCCAATATTCACATGCAGTTTGCATTGCCCATGCTTGTTGTGCTTGTGATAGATAGAGCATCTTTTCAAGAGAATTAGGGAATCTAAAGTATCTTGAGAAGTTTTCCAAAATTATTGAATTACCTCTAGGATTCTTTTGATGGTGCTCCATAACAGGGGAGGTTAAGTTTAACTGGTCCTCAGGACAATATGATTTTACAGTTGATAAAGAAGGAAAGCTTTGATAACCAAATTCAGAACAGAAGCGAGGCTTAACGCTTCTATATTTATCGAAGGAAGCTCCTTCATGCCAAACTGTCCAGAAGTGCATATCACCATTTCCATCATTATGCCAGGTGTCTGAGAAATCCCCTGGACCTGCACATGGACTTGATGGCCAGAAAACTCTTGAAGGGTCAAGCTCTCTTACCAATCGTCCACATACACCTTCATTTAATCTATCGTAGTCTATAACATATCTATCACGATTCTTGATAGACTCTTCATACCAAGTTAAGGCTCCTAAATCCTCATTATTTCCACACCATAGTGCAATACATGGGTGACTCTTTAGTCTAAGAATTTGATATTTTAACTCTTTTTCAACGCTCTTTAAGAACCATTCATCAGATGGATATGTTGAGCAACCAAACATCAAATCATGCCAAACTAAAATACCTAGGCGATCACAAGTATCATAGAAGGCTTCATTTTCGTAAAAGCCTCCACCCCAAACTCTTACCATATTCATGTTAGCATCAGCAACTGATTGTAAGAGCTTAATGTATCTAGATGTTGTGATTCTTGAATATAATCCATCCATTGGAATCCAGTTAATACCCTTCATAAAGATGTCTTTACCATTTACGCAAACAGTTAACTCTTTTCCACCCATTGTAACATTATTCTTAATTACTAAGGTTCTAAATGCTACCATTCTCTTATCAGAGAAATCACCAAAGCTAATATCCATTGGGTATAAGTGCTGTCCACCTTGACCTGCAGGATACCAAAGCTCTACATCTTCCTCTGGAATACAGAATGTATATGAATAGAATTCTTGCCCCGGTTTTATATGTACAATAGTGTGTTCATCTCGTCCTGCAACATGGATATTCATGTCTACATCGCATTCTTCAAATACCTTTGCAGTTACTTCAGCTTTACAAATCCAATTGTGGTCTATAAGCTTTGGAATACAGTTCCAAGATTTCACGAATGCATGATTAACACTAATTAATTTAACTGGATCATAAATACCTATAGACATAATGCAAGGACCCCAATCCCAGCCTGCATTACATTGAGTCTTTCTAACTAGATTGCGATTTGGAGAACCATTTGGATAAAGTGAACATGGAATAGGATATTTAAGATTTTTATTTCTTTCAATTGCTACCTTTTCTGCGGAGGTAAAGAAGAATTCGATATGGTTTTCACCATCGATAATTGAATCTGTAACATCAATATTATAGCGAGCGAAGAAATTATCTGTAGTTCCAATTTCTTTACCATTTAATACTATTCGCGCACAGGTATCTACACGAGTTAATGAGAGGACTGTTCTTTTTTCTGTCTTCTTAAAAGTAAAAGATCTTTCAATTTTCCAATCATTTTGGCCTACCCAAAGAGTATCAAGTTCATCGGTACCATAGTAAGGATCTTTGATAAAACCTCTATTTAATAGTGTACTATGAACATCTCCTGGGATATTTATATCTATTCTATTTATGTTATTAAAATACGAACAATTGTTTTCTATGGCCTTTGGATCTTGTGCTGAAAGAATCCAAGCACCATCTAATAGTTGAGTTTGCATGTTGCCTCCTATTAATTTAGAATTATAACATAGATATTCCATAGTTAAAGGATTAAATGTACTCGCCGCATTTTATGGAACAATTGTTCTTCTCATGATATATTTATCTCTATGAGAGATGGCTTTATTAAAGTTGCTACAGCAACACCTAAATTGAAAGTTGGTAATGTCGAATATAATAGAGATAACATTATTAAGCTAATGAAAAAAGCTAAAGAGGAGAGAGTAAAGCTATTAGTTTTCCCAGAGTTAACTTTAACTTGCTATACACTCTCTGATTTGTTTTTTCATCCTTTATTGCAAAAGAATTGTCTTGATGCAATTCAAGAGATAAAAAATGAGAGTAAAGATAGTGATTTAATTACAATAGTTGGGCTTCCTCTATTAGTTATGGATAAGCTATTTAATGTTGCTGCTGTAATTCAAAGAGGCAGTGTACTTGCATTAATTCCAAAAACACATCTTCCTTCTTATTCAGAGTTCTATGAAACAAGGTGGTTTACTCCTGCTCTTGAAAAAAACATGGTAATTAATTTTTTATCTGAAGATGTTGTCTTTGGTAAAAATGTAATTATAAGGTGTGAAAACTTTAGTGACTTTAGACTCTCTGTTGAAATATGTGAGGACTTGTGGGCCCCTGATTCCCCTTCCACAAAGCATGCATTAAATGGAGCAACTGTAATTGCTAACTTATCTGCAAGCGATGAGCTTATCGGAAAGGAAGAGTATAGAAGAGAGCTTGTTAGAATACATAGTGGAAAACTAACAGCGGGCTATCTTTACTGTGATACCTCAACAGGTGAAAGCTCAACAGATATGGTTTTTACTGCTCATAATCTTATTTGTGAGGATGGTTCAATACTCACTGAGAGTGTATTAAAGGAAGATGAGCTATTAATTACAGAACTTGATGTAAGTAAGCTTTCCACAGCAAGATCAAAGAAAAACACATTTAGATATCTTCCTAATGATGAGTACCAGGTAATTAATATTTCACTGGATGAAGAGGAAACTAAGTTAACAAGAGCCTTCTATAAGCATCCTTTTGTTCCAAGTCAAGATAATGAAATAAAAAAGAGAGCTGAAAAGATTATCACATTGCAAGCTTTAGGCTTAAAGAAGAGAATTGAGCACACAAATGCAAAGAGTGCAGTAATAGGGCTCTCAGGTGGTCTTGATTCTACTCTAGCTTTACTTGTAACAGTTAGAGCCTTTGATATGCTTTCTCGATCTCGAAAGGATATTATTGCAATTACAATGCCATGCTTTGGTACTACTAAAAGAACAAAATCAAATGCCGAGTTACTCGCAACTGCATTAGGTGTCACCTTTATGGATATTAATATTAAAAAGAGTGTTGAATCACACTTTAAAGATATTAATCAAAGTTTAGAGTGCTATGATGTTACTTATGAAAATGGTCAAGCACGTGAACGCACTCAGGTATTGATGGATGTAGCAAACAAAACAGGTGGCCTTGTAATTGGTACAGGTGATTTATCAGAGCTTGCATTAGGTTGGGCGACCTACAATGGTGACCATATGAGTATGTATGCTGTTAATTCATCCATTCCTAAAACCTTAGTTAGATATCTTGTAAAATACTTTGCAGACTTTGGTTTTACAGAGGCTTCTGCTGTTTTATACGATATTTTAGCAACTCCTGTTTCTCCAGAGTTATTACCTTCAAATGAGGATGGAACTATTAGTCAAGTAACAGAGGACTTAGTTGGCCCATATGAGCTACATGATTTCTTCCTATATTATTTTGTAAGACACTCTTTTTCACCAAAAAAGATAAAAAGATTGTCACTAATTGCATTTAAAGATGTTTATAATGAAGAAACGATAGATAAATGGTTAACAACATTTGTTCGTCGCTTCTTTAATCAACAATTTAAGAGATCATGTCTTCCTGATGGACCAAAGGTAGGTACTATTACTCTTTCACCTCGATCCGATTGGAGAATGCCATCCGATGCAGTTTCAGCACTTTGGCTTGATAGCTTAAAATAATAGGGAGGAATACCATGAAAAAGTTTTTCGCAATTTTAATTCTTTGTGTATTTGTTACAACAGGTGCATTTGCTTCTATTTTACAAGTTGGACCTGCAGCTAACATCAATTTTAATGCGACAAAAGCAGAATCAGAAGTTGATTCATTAAAGGATTTTAACAAGTACCAATTTGGTGCTGAAGCAAGAGTTAATCTATTCTTCTTACAGCTTGGTGCAAATGGTCTAGTCTCACTTCCAGATAAAAATGGTAACTGGGCTGTTAATTCAATGCTTTCAGCTAATCTTGTAGCAGGACCTAAGCTTGTTAACCTCTCATTTGGCGCAGCTATTCCATATGTATTTGGTTTTGGACCAGATGCTTCTGAAATTACACCTAATTCATTCTTGGAACAAGAATTAATGTTAAAAGCTGGATTAAACTTTAACTTGGCATTTGTTGGTCTTGGCGTTTCATACTACATTCCAACAGGTCTTGCAGCTAAAAATGTAGTTTCTGATATTCAGAAGATGAAGATTGATTTTGATAGAGGTCAGCTTTCTCTTGCTGTTATGTTCAACCTTTTCTAAGTTGAAACTTTATTATAAAATAGGAGAGTCTTCGGACTCTTCTTTTTTTTGGGAGGTGTTATGGCCGGTCGAGGTTTA
>JAQYFM010000129.1 GCA_028723145.1 Spirochaetales bacterium
AAACTGGAAGGCAGATTATCCACGTGTTACTCACCCGTCCGCCGCTCTAGGGTCCCGAAGGACCTTACCGCTCGACTTGCATGCTTAAAACGCGCCGCCAGCGTTCGTTCTGAGCCAGGATCAAACTCTCCGTTATCAAAATCTCGGGAACAAGTTCCCGATTATTCTTTCTTACTTCAGTTTATCCTGTCATACTCGCACGAACCGGCTTTTTATTTCTTTTTCCGTTCGTCTTTCTTCGAATTGACAGAAGCTTTACGCTTCTAGTTATGTTTCCTCTAACAAATTTCTTCATTTGGAAACTTCTTATCTTCTCTTCCCTTCGCTTATATATCTGTCAAAAAACTTTTTTTATTTTTCATCAAGCTTTCGCTCGATTGCTTGACTAAGGTATCAAATTTACCGCCTTATTGTCAACAATATTTTTTAAAAATTTTAAATATTTTTTTCAATTTTTTTTATTCTCTTATACCAAAAGAAAATAATCGGAGCATAAAATTAAAAATATTTATTTTCCCCATTTTCTAAGTGGATTTATCCTTATTTTAGATTATTTAATGCCTCTGCAAAACCAAGTCCACCATAGTTTGATGCAATATACTTTGGCATATGAGTAAACTTATCTTTATTATCTAATACACTCTTCATTCCAACAGATAGAGGAATTAAATTAAACATCTCTTCATCATTTAAAGCATCTCCAAGGTACATACTTTCCTTTTTCAATGTTTCTTTATCTATTCCACAAAGATCCATAAAAGTAATAATCCCTTTACTTTTTGAATAAGAACCAAACCAAATATTTAAATGAATAGATGATTTAGCATAGTTTGCACCCATTAAAGAAGCCATTTGCTCGATATCAGAAAGCTCTTTATCGCTAACCTTTTTTAAATCAACAGCAATATCATATAGTCTTGCATATTGGTCACTCGAGAGTCTTTCTTCTCCAATCATTCTTAAAAGCTTATCTCTTTTCTCAAGATCTTCTTTTGTAATTACTGGATTTTGCTGGTAACAAATTTGGTCATTTTCATCTTTATAAATCATCACAGCACCACTTTCTGCGATAACCATGAAAATTGGCCACTGTCTAAGATAAACTTCACACCACCCTGCAGAACCACCAGAGAGTAAAATAATTCTATAACCTTTATTGGAAGCTTCATACATTGCCTCTAAAGCTTGAGGCAATAGTTTTCCGTTTGCGGTGACAGTATCATCAACATCGGAAATTATTAATGAAATATTTTCATCTTTTAAAGCAGAAAGGCCCACCACTGGTGAGCCTTTAGTTTCTTGGTTAATCATCTTGTCATTCCTGAAAGAGCTTTGCTATCTAAAATGGCTTTTACATATGTTAAGAAGCTTAACAATGATGCAGCAGCTGCAAGATAGAAGAAGATATCTAATACAATTTTGTAAATTCCAACCCAGGAACCTGCAAAGAAGTGTGATGCAACCAAGAATACAATTGAGAGAATTGAAGTAACTGCATATAAGAAAGTTTTACTCTTTCCCCAAATGTTAGCTGCAACAGCTTTTCCCTTACCCATCATAAGCATTCTTAAAAATAGGATTGAAAACTCTCTCCACATAATAATTATCAAAGCTAAACCTGGCATGATTCCACTTCCAT
This sequence comes from Spirochaetales bacterium, assembly GCA_028723145.1. GTDB lineage: Bacteria > Spirochaetota > Spirochaetia > Sphaerochaetales > Sphaerochaetaceae > Bullifex. The sequence goes on from JAQYFM010000129.1 coordinate 1,640, forward strand.
AGAAACATACAAAGAATGTTAAATGTGAAAGTGTATCAGCAAATGGATCCATTACTTTGCCAAGATCTGTTACAAGCTTGTACTTTCTTGCAATCTTTCCATCTAAAAAATCTGAAAGCTCTGCTGTTACATAACAAATGAGCATCAATATTATAGAAATAGTTCTTGTAGCTTCTCCAAACCAAGTAGGAAGAGAGAATGCAATAAAGAATACAGGAACCATAACAAGTCTTAAAACAGTTAGTTTATTAGGCAGATTCATAAATTGTATATCCTTGTGTATTTTTCTATAAGGTAGACCTTGAACGCATCGGCGTCAAGTGATTTTCCACTAACCCTCTCAACAAGCTGGCTTGGAGTATAAATTCCACCATATTTCCAAATGTTCTCATTTTGCCACTTTGTAATTTCGCACCAAGAACCACTTTTCAATATAGCATTAAGGTTATCCTCGCCTCCAAAGTCTTCGATCATCTTCTTTCTAAAGGTAGCACTATATAGGTTTCCAAGAGAATATGTTGGGAAATATCCAAAAAGCCCACCAGCCCAATGAACATCCTGTAATATTCCTTCACTATCATTCTTTACCTCATAACGAATGATTTGTTTTGAGAGCTCATTCCATTTCTGTGGTAACTCATTAATATTATATTCTCCATTAAATAAAAGCTTTTCCATCTCATAGCGAAGAATAATATGAAGGTTATAGGTAACTTCATCAGCATTTACTCTAATTGCAGATGGATTTACTTTATTAATAGCCTTATAAAAGTCTTCAAGTGAAACATCTCTTAAATGAGGAATACATTCTTGTAAGGAAGGATACATAGACTGCCAATAGGCATAACTTCTTCCCATCATATTTTCCCAAAACCTTGACTGTGATTCATGAATTCCCATTGATACTCCTTGTCCAATAGAAGTTCCCCTAATTGCAGGGTTTAAAGAAGCATGAGAATCATAGAGGGCATGTCCAGTTTCATGAACAATTGAAGAAATCGGGTCAAATAGTGATGGGTCTGTATATCTTGTTGTAATTCTTACATCATCAGGCCCAATTGAGGTAGTAAATGGATGAGCAGATAAAGCTACATAACCTCTTAGATAGTCAAAGCCCATCTTTTTATTTAACTCAAGAGAAAAGCTATGAAGTGCTTTTTCATCATATGGTTTAAATAAAAATTCATCATTTACTTTAGCTGATTTTATTTTATCCATTAACTCATGGGTTGACCTTTTTAAGTCATCAAAGAGAGGATCTAACATCTCTTGGTTTAATCCTTCCTCATAAAGGTCTAACAGAGCATCATAAGAATTCTTTTCAGGTGCAATGATTTTAGCTTTTTTCTTTGCTAGCTCAATTAAAGCAGATAAATATGGAGCAAATGCAGCAAAATCATCATTTTGTCTTGCTTTTACCCATGCTTGATGAGACTTTCCTAATAACTCACCCTCTTGTTTTACTAAACTAACTGGAAGATTTGCTTCTCCTTGGAAAAATCGATTATAGTATCTAACTAATGCTTTATCCTCCAAGCTCAAAGAGTCATCACCACTAAGTACTTCAACTGCATTTCTTAAGTTATCTTTTGTAGCTTCCTCTTGGATAATCGAACTAATTAATCCCATTTGCTCTGAACGATAATCATTAGCTTTTTCAGGCAAAATAGTTTCTTGATCCCAACTTAATAGAGCTTCAACACCCTTAAGTTGCATTATTTTTTTATCTTGTGATTTTAACAGTTCTAGTTCAGCAGTCATTACTTCTCCAAAAAGTCATTTCTTTGAGGTGTAAAGATATCAATTAATTCACCCTCTTCTAAGCAAACACAACCATGAACGACTTCAGGTTGCTTATAGAGAGTATCCCCAGCTCTTACGACCTTTGTTACGCCATCAACTGTGAACTCAAATGCACCACTTTTAATAAATGTACACTGTGTATGAGGGTGGTGATGTAAAGCACCTACAGCTCCTTTTTCAAAGTGCAATAAACAAACCATTAAATCTTTGTTATGAGCAAGGACTCTTCTAGAAACTCCACCACCAAGATCCTTAGCTTCGATATCATTAATAAAAAAGAAATTCTGCATTAATAATACACTCCTTTAAAATACTTAAATGCCCCCAAATTTATGGGGGCTATTGGTTATCAAACCTGAGCTTTTGTATCGATTGTTTCGTGAAGTTCCTTGATAAAATCTTCTAGTGGAACTCCATTAACCTGCTTACCACCACGATATCTAACTGAAACAGAACCAGCTGCCATTTCCTTCTCACCTAAGATAAGCTGGTATGGAACCTTCATCTGTTGAGCCTTTCTAATCTTAGCATTCATTCTATCGTTAGAAAGATCGCTGTATACTCTAATTCCTTCGCTCTTAAGTCTTGCTTCAAGCTGTTTAGCATAGTCATTAGCCATTTCACCTACAGGAACGATACATACCTGTTCTGGTGCGAGCCATGGTGGGAATGCTCCAGCGAAGTTTTCTAGCAATACACCAAAGAATCTTTCAATAGAACCAAGTAAAGCTCTGTGAATCATCAATGGTCTCTTCTCAACGCCATCCTTATCAACGAATGTCATCTTAAATCTCTCAGGGAGGTTGAAGTCGAACTGAACTGTTGAGAGCTGCCATTCACGACCAATTGCATCCTTAATCTTAAGGTCAATCTTTGGTCCATAGAATGCTCCACCACCTTCATCGATATCGTAAGAAAGTCCTTCTCTTTCAACTGCCTTCTTTAATGACTCTGTTGCGCTATCCCAAAGAGCAGGATCACCTACAGACTTTTCAGGGCGAGTAGAAATATAAGCATGGATATCATTAAAGCCAAAAGCATGAAGCATATGAAGAGAGAATCTTAATACCTCAAGAATTTCATCATCCATCTGTTCTGGTGTACAGAAGAGGTGTGCATCATCCTGAGTAAAACCTCTTACTCTCATAAGTCCATGTAAAGCACCAGCTTTTTCATATCGGTAAACAGTACCAAGCTCTGCCCAACGACATGGAAGATCTCTATAGCTCTTTAAGCTGCTCTTATAAATCATGATATGGAATGGACAGTTCATTGGCTTAACATAGTAGTCAGCATTATCCATCTTCATTGGAGGATACATACCATCTTTATAGAAACCTAAGTGACCAGAAGTTTCCCAAAGCCAACTCTTACCAACATGAGGTGTATAAACCATCTCATATCCATTCTTATAATGCTCTTCTCTCCAGAACTGCTCGATAGTCTGTCTAATTCTAGCTCCTCGTGGATGCCAATAAACAAGACCAGGACCAGCTTCTTCATGAAGTGAGAATAAGTCTAAATCTTTACCAAGCTTTCTATGATCTCTTCTTTCGATATCAGCTAAGTGATCAAGATATAATCTTAAGTCTTTAGGATTAGTCCATGCTGTTGCATAAATTCTTGTAAGCATAGGATTTGACTCTTTACCACGCCAATAAGCACCAGCAATAGAAAGGAGTTTGAAAGCATCTGGATTAAGCTCTCTTGTACTCTTTACATGTGGTCCTCTACAAAGATCTGTAAAACCACCCTGGTTATATAATGTAACTGTTTCACCTTCAGGGATTGCATCCAAAAGTTCTAACTTATACTTTTGGTCCTTAAACTTCTCTCTTGCTTCTTCTCTTGTGACTTCAATTCTCTTAAATTCCTTGTCACTCTTGATGATTTTCTTCATGCGTTCTGTAATTTCATCAAGATCTTCATTAACAAGCTGGCGAGGAAGCTCGAAATCATAGTAAAAACCATTTTCGATAGCTGGTCCAATAGCAATTTGTGCAGTTGGGAACATCTCGAGAACAGCCTCTGCCATAACGTGAGACATTGAGTGTCTGATTAGAGCAAGCTTTTCTTCATTAGCCATAATAAACTCCTTAGCAGAAAAAGAAAAAGTCTTTTGAATTTCACCCTTTTTCTGCAAATATTTTCTCGATATTGCAAGGACGAATTTCAAAAGACTTGGATCCGCGGTCCCACCTTGCTTCCCCTCCTAAAATAGAAGAGACGCTCAATTTGTTGAAGTTTATCGTACTATCTTACGGATTACTTACTTTCTCGTAATCTGCTCCAAAGGGGTTTTCATCTTATATTCATCATGAAGCTCTCAGCCACGACTTCACTCTCTTATCATGAAGGGATAAGACTACTCGTCTTTTTCATAGCGTTAAACTAATACTACTCTTAAATATTTTGATGGTCAAGGTTGATTATTCGCTTAGAAATTACCTTACATCTTTTTTTCAGAAAGCTATTTCCTAAATTAAAATATAATTTTGAAGATGATAATCATAGTTTCTATCAATTATTTTTTTGCATTCTATCATAGCTATCACAATGCATTAATTTATTTTGATGGTTTTCCAATTTTTAATATTTCAACAAGCTATATACTTATGATTGAGTGAAAACCAAATTGTTCATTAAAAAGCAAATCTGTTATTTAAAGTTCTTTAAAATTATTCTTAACTTGAAAAATTTTTCTTTTGATGATCTTGAACATCCTGTTAGTACTGTAATAAAAGAAATTTTCCTTAGTAGTTTTTCATTTTTTTAAATATCAAAGCTATTTAACAAAGTGATATCTGAGACATAATCATATTAAGGGTTCTTATCTACTGAAATTCCAATAGGAAGCTTTTTTACATAAAGTAGCAAGAAAGCTTCCGTCCCTTTAGGGCGGATGATGAATTGCAGTTTTATTTATAATACAGATAGTTGCAGCATAGACAGTTAAGCTGAACAGTTGATATAATGTATTCATGACAGACGACGAGCGTTTAGCAAAGAACAATACTATAAGAGAAACACTTAAGGAGACTAAGCTACGTCATGCATCCATGCGTCCATTCGTCGTTGAACTCAAGCTTGATTTAAAGTGTCTGAACAAAACAGAAAGAGAAAAACTCAAATCATATTTCACGGAGTGCA
>JAQYFM010000130.1 GCA_028723145.1 Spirochaetales bacterium
TGACAATGTATTCTTCCATCTCTATCTCCTTTTTTTCTTTTTTACCTATTTTTCTAAAGCGCTAAGTCTCCTTATACACTCAGCAAAAGCTCTTCCTGTGTGGTAAATTCCCTTCCAAGGATTACCAATATTACTTACAAGAGGATTTCCTTTTTTATCTAATAATTGTCTTGATTCACCTACCTCATAATTCATGAAGTTGTTTTTATCAAACTCCCATAGAGAAGCAAATGTTTCAAAATATTTACTTTTTCCTGTCATAACATATCCATTTAAGAAACCTGTTAATGATTCAAAGTTTTGCCACCACTCCTTATCGGTAACTAATGCATCACCATTACCAACTCCATCACGGAATACACCACCATTTTCATAATCCCAACCATGAGCTAATGCATGGTCTAAGAATTTAATTAGTATTTCACTATCATCTTCGGCTCTACTACCAAGTACATTCAAAGCATGGTCGGCAAGCCAACTTAACTCAACATTATGGCCATAACTTGTTGTATTAGTAGGAGTTGCAATAGTCTCATTTGTCTCTCTTTCAGCATTCCAAGTTCTCTTAATATTTATTGCAGGAATTTGATTAAAATAGAGGTCGAATTGATTTAAACCATATCCATCTTCTTTATTAATCATGTAGGTCTTGATAATATCCCATGATTCTTGAAGCTTTCGTTTATGAATTTCTTTTCCTGTTGCTTGATATAAAGTTGTCCAAGCTTCAAGTAAATGCATATGAATATCTAAGCTCTTTCTATCGCCTGCATAAGCTCCTGCAGGTGATAAACTCCAATCTCTTTCTACATTTTCGTAGTAACCACCACGATAAGTATCTGTGGAATACTTTTGAATAAGGTCAAATGCTTTTTCTGCGACCTCAAGAGCCTTTTTATCACCATAAGTGAGATAATACTGAGCTAGAGCATATACACCAAAGCCTTCACCATAGGTTAGTTTTGAAGGGTCTGCAATTGATCCATCTCTATTTAATAGCCAATAAAATCCACCATATTCTTTATCCCAAAATTGATCCATCAAATATTCGGCACCTTGACGTGCTGCTTCATTCATACGAGCTTTATCTTCTTCTTTTGCAAAATCGAGCAAGTAAGAAAAACCCCATACCATTCTTGATTGTGTAACGATGTTTTTTATTCCATTACCATCAAACTTTCCATTTTCATCAAAGCTTGTAATGTATCCACCATATTGAGTATCTACAGAATTATCCAACCAAAAAGGAATAATATAATCCCTAATTGTTGTAAGCATTTCTTTTTTAATTTCTGTAATAGTTTTCATATTCTAATAATTGAACCGTTTCAAATATAAAGTTTAATATTTTGAACCGTTTCAAATCCTCCTTATAAAAAAATTTTAAATGATTCTTGTTGATTTTCTGAGGACAACCTCAGCACATACCCGATCTACGCCGAAGTCCTTCTTTTTTCCATTAATTCTATCTATTAGTAGTTTAACTGCTCTTTTACTCATTTCACTTAATGATTGACTTACAGTAGTAAGAGGTGTCTCTTGGAATGCAGCAATAGCAATATCATCAAACCCAGTAACTGAAACATCATTTGGAATCTTTACTTTTTGTGATTTTAAAGAACTAATAATACCCATAGCCATAATATCATTAATTGCTAAGACTAAATCTGGCTTCTTTTCATTATATATTTCATTTATTGCAGAATAACCTCCAATAAAGGTTACTTTATCAGCCTGGATGAAATTTGATTCATCAAGCTTAATATTATATTCTTCTAAAGCCTTCAATAAACCTTCCACTCTTTCACCAGAAGGAACAAGCTCTTTATTACCAGTAACAATAACAATATTTCTATGTCCTTGTTTCAACATCTCCTTTGCTAATTTATACATTCCATCTTTCAAGTCACACATAACTGTATATCGTGGAATTTCTCTATAATAAGAAGATATGAAAACAATAGGATAATCACGATTCAGTAATTTCTTAATTTCAGATAATTCAGGGTTTAATTCAGAAACTGGGACTGTAATTATTCCATCAACTCCTTTATCCAAAAATTGCTCAATTAATTTATTTTCCATCTTACTACTTTCATTTGAGCAACCAACAACTAAGCCATATCCTAGTTCTGCAAAATCATGTTGTAGATGAGCTATCATTTCACCATAGAAGTTGTTTGTTAAATCAGGAACAATGCAACCTACCATACCTGATGATTGTGTAGATAATGATCGAGCAAATGGATTTTTCTTAAATCCAAGTTCTTCAGCAGCTTTTTTTACAATTTCTTTAGTTTTTTCTGCAATTTTTTCTGAATTATTCAAAGCCATAGAAACAGTACCTACTGAAAGACCTACATAGGCTGCTACATCTTTAATACTTACTGTTTTCTTAGACTGTTGCATAATTCACCTTTGAACCGTTTCAATTTAATTATACATCAGTTTTATGAATGCGCAAGAAAAAATTTCATACAAGAAAATTAAACTAATTTTTCTATTACAACTACGAATTAAACACTAATTCTTACCTAAGATACAAAAATAAAAATTTTTATAGAAAATGTGTTTAATTTAGGATTTTTATACTTGATTGCCTAAGGATATTAATATCTAAATGGAATTGTGGCATAGCCAGATATATGGATAGGCGGCATTAGTTACCTCTGATGGGTTTCATCCGGAGAGGAAACAATGGCATCCTCTAGTCTAACGGATGAGAGGAGGTGATGATATGATGCTTGAAACGATTTTAGAGATTATTCTTTGGAGTCTTAAGATCTGCACTTCTGTGATAGAGCTTATTTCAGCAATAAAAAAATCATCCCGCCCAACTGGTCACAACAGGAAGCGGGATTAATCAAACCTAATTTCTGAGGTAACTAGCCGTCTATCGGCTATGTCACTTCATATACTATTTTATATCTTTTTAAATTATAGTCAATATTTCCTTTAAAAGAGAGAAAATAAAACTTTCTCTTATCTCGCAATTAAAGGATGAAAGCCGAAAACATTTTTAGAGATTATACTCATTTCTTCTGTGATAGAGCTTATTTCAGATATAAAAAAATCATCCTGCCCAACTGGTCACAACAGGAAGCGGGATTAATCAAACCTAATTTCTGAAGTAACAAGTCGTCATCGGCTATGTCAATTCATCTATTTTTCTATATCTTTTTTTCTACAGTCAATATTTATAGCCTTAAAGCATTTATTCATGAAAGATTTTCTTTCTTACATAGAAAATAACACTTAATTATCATAAAGATTAACATCACAGTCCAGCCAATAGCACATGATATAGCTATAGCCTTAATTCCATAAATTGGTGTTAAGATAAAACTCATAAGAGTTCTTATAGATGCTTGGATAAAAGTATTAACTACTGACAGCTTCATCTTACCCATTCCCCTGAAAAAGCCTTGAAGACCATTTGTTAAACCTGGAAGAATATAGAAGAATGCCATATATGATAGATATGTTGCCCCAATAGTTACCACATTACCTGAATCAGTATTTGATACAAATAAGCTAATAATTGGTTTTCTTAATAAGTATGCAACTACTATTATGATAGCGCCATAACATAATTCGAGTGCAATTCCTGCTTTTAAACCAATAAATAGGCGTTCTTTTTTCTTTGCACCTCTATTTTGAGCTGTATATGTTGAGATTGCAGCACCTATTCCTTGTTCAGGGATACAGGCAAAATCATCAACCTTAGTTACTGCATTGTATGCGGCAATGGAATCAACGCCAAGTAAATTAACTTGACCTTGAATTAATACTTTACAAATTGGCTGAATAGCCTGCTGTAAAGCAGCGGGAGCGCCATAAGAAAAAATCTTTTTTAATCTATCTTTATCATATCTAAATGATTCTTTACTTGGGCAAATTGCTTTTTCCTTAATTACTACTTGATAAATAGCAAGAAGAGCAGAAACTGCTTCAGCAACTACCGTTGTTGTTGCAGAGCATATAATTCCAAAGCCTAGGAATCCTATGAAAATAATATCTAAAAGCGCATTTAGTATTGCTGAAAAAGCTAAAAACTTAAGTGGAGTCTTTGAGTCTCCTGCACTTTTTAATCCTGCCGCTAATGTATTATAGATAAATGTAAAAGGTGTTCCTAAAAAAGTTATTGCAAGATATTTAGTCGTTATTTCTTTTATCTGTGAAGGAACCTTTAACAAAGTAGTAATTAAACTAGAAAAAGAAAAACCAAGTGTTGAAATAATTATTGCTGAGATAACTCCCAGTGAAAGTGTCGTAGCAAGAGTTGATTTAAACCTATCAAAATCTTTAGCTCCAAAAGCTTCACTCATCAAGACACTAGAGCCTATACACATACCAGATACACCTAAAATTACTAGGTTCATTACCGGACCGGCAATTCCCTCTGCCGCTAATGCTTCAGGACCTATAAAACGTCCTGCAATTATTGAGTCAATCGCGTTATATGCAAGCTGTAACCAATTACCCAATAATAATGGAAGTGCATACTTAATAAGGTGGGTATAGGGATTTCCTGTTGTCATATCACGCATAAACAAGATGATATGATTTTTTATTTTTTTTCTTCAAGTAATACTTAATAAAATAGTAAAAGTAGTAATAGAAATTACTAATTTTAATTAACTGATCAGAGAATAGAAGGATTATTTTTCGAATCATATATATCTAACTACATTAATTATCAACATTGTTAATACACAAACATTGAATAACTTTCATAATTTATCCTTTATCACCTTACATAGATAAGAATAGTCATTTTGAAATAAAGTGAGCTATAAGGTTATTACTATTTCCATCAAGATTGCATAAATATTATCAATATCTTACCTAAGAGCATTAAAAATAAAAAAAATACATTTTTTTTGTATATTTTAAAAGAAAACGATAAAAAAATATCTTTTTCTATTATACAATTTTGATATGAGAAAACTTAAAGACGCTATATATGGATTTGCAGTTGGGGATGCACTGGGTGTTCCATATGAATTTAAAGAAAGAGGAAGTTACCGATGTACTGATATGGTTGGCTTTGGTACATGGAACCAAAAGCCAGGAACTTATTCAGATGATACTGCTATGACACTAGCTACCTGTGCTTCAATTAAAAAGCATGGTGGGATTAACTGCCTAGATATAATGAAAAAATTTACTAAATGGCTATTTGAAGGTGAATACGCTATTGATCATGTGATATTTGATGTAGGTAATACTACCATGAGTGCCATTAATCGGTTTGATGGTGTTTATCCATTTTGTGGTGATAAAGATATGTGGTCAAATGGAAATGGATCTTTAATGAGGATTCTACCTTTAGCCTTTCTTGATAATGTTACTGACGAAGATATTGCATGTGTTTCAAGCCTTACTCATGCAAATGAATTAAGTATTAATATTTGTATAGAATATGTTCATCTTGCAAGAGAATTAATCAAAGGAAATGATCCAGAAATAAATTTTGATGTACCAATTAAAAGTACAGGATATGTCAAAGATACTATAAATAGTGTTAAATATGCATTCTCAACTACTTCTTCCTACGTTGATTGTGTTTTAAAAGCTGTTAATTTGGGAGGAGATACAGATACAATTACTGCAATTGCAGGAGGGCTAGCAGGAATAAAATATGGCTATGAAGCAATCCCTAAGAAATGGATTGAAACACTCAGAGGAAAAGATATCATTGATTCCTGCTTATTTTAGATAAAAAAAAACCGCCACCTAACGTGACGGCTTCAGGACTAATATCCTGTTTACAAAGCTTTAGGAGTTATTTATCTTCCTTTGCTTTCTTCTCAGCTTTAGCTTCCTTTTTCTCTGTCTTCTCAACGAGCTCAAGGATTACCATTTCAGCTGCATCCCCTAAACGATTACCTGTCTTGAGGATTCTTGTGTAACCACCCTTACGTTCAGCGAACATAGGAGCGATCTCCTTGAAGAGTTTAGCTACGATAGCTTCATCGTAGATATCTCTTGCGATGATTCTGCGGTTGTGGACACTATCTTCCTTAGCGCGAGTAATCATCTTTTCAGCCATTCTCTTTACTTCGAGGGCCTTTGCCTTTGTGGTCTCGATTCTCTCATATCTGAAGAGAGATGTGACCATGTTGCGCTTAAGCGCCTTGCGCTCGCTAGAATTGCGTGAAAGCGCATTGAAACCAATTCTATGCTTCATTTTCTTCTTCCTTGTTACCTGGAACTTTTATAGCAGTCTTTAAGATACTGTAATCGGTCATGCCGAGAGAAAGATTCCACTCCTTGAGCTTATCCTTAATCTCTGAAAGAGACTTCTTACCGAAGTTTCTTGTCTTAGCAATTTCCTCTTCAGTTTTCTTGGTCAGATCTCCAATCGTTCTGATGTTAGCATTCTTGAGACAGTTAGAGGAACGAACAGTGAGTTCAAGTTCTTCAACAGAGGTATCGAGAATCTTTCTAATTCTAGCTTCCTCTTCGTCAACTTCCTCATTGTTATTTACAAGGCTCTCATCGAAATTGATAAAGATAGAGAAATGCTCCTTGATAATCTTTGCAGCTTCTGCAAGAGCATCATCTGGAGAAATAGTACCATCTGTAAAAATCTCGAGGATGAGTTTATCATAATCGTTTCTCTGACCTACTCTTGTTGGCTCAATTGAGTACTTAACTCTCTTAACTGGAGAGAAGAAAGCATCGATTGAGATAACACCGAGTTCTTCAGAATACTTTTCATTGAGTTCGGATGGAACATAACCACGACCGAGATTAATATCTACAACCATTTCGAGATCACAATCATCCATCATTGTGAAGATTACGAGGTCCTTGTTAGTAATTGTAACATGGTCTTTCTCGAAATCAGCTCCAGTGATAACTCCAGGTCCCTTACAAGAAATTGTAAGTGTTGTGCCTTCGCAATCCTCAGGCATAGCAATCTGAAGTTTCTTCAAAGCAGCAACGATATCAGCAATATCCTCACGAACACCCTGGATTGGTTCATATTCGCTTGTGATAATGTGTGGCTCACGACCATCATTTGAGAAAGTTGTGAACTGTACAGCTGTTACCGCATAGCCCTGAATGGATGAGAGTAGTACACGTCTTAGAGTGTTACCTACGGTTGTTCCGAATCCTCTTTCAAAAGGATAAGCAACGAACATTCCGTAATCTGGTGTCAACACATTCTGGTCATAGGAAATACCGGTAGGTTTTTTAAAACCCTTCAGTAGGTTTTTACGTGCCATGATTACTCCTTATACTTAAATCATGTGTTCAACGAACACAAATACCACGGGAGCCAAACTAGGCCCCCATTGGGATCAAACACGACGTGTCTTTCTTGGGCGGCAGCCGTTGTGTGGGATTGGAGTTACGTCGCGGATAGATTTAACCTTGAGTCCGAGAACACCAAGAGTTCTAATAGCACTCTCACGACCAACACCAGGTCCTTTTACATATACGTTGACTTCCTTGAGACCGTAGTCCATAGCCTTCTTTGCTGCTGTCTCACATGTTGTCTGAGCTGCATAAGGAGTACTCTTCTTAGCACCTCTGAATCCGAGACCACCTGCAGAAGCCCAGGAAAGTGCGTTGCCACCAAGGTCTGTAACAGTGATGATAGTGTTATTGAATGTAGCCTGGATATAGACATTTCCTTCAATAACTGTCTTCTTAGCTTTTCTTTTTACATTAGCCATACTATTTACCTAACCCTTATTTCTTCTTTCCTGCAACGGTCTTTTTCTTACCCTTGCGTGTACGTGCGTTGGTCTTAGTTCTCTGACCACGAACAGG
>JAQYFM010000131.1 GCA_028723145.1 Spirochaetales bacterium
ATCAAATACATTTGCACTCTCATGAACCCATACTTGAGGTGATACTTCTTTGTACTCACTACCTAGTGTTGAACCTAGTTCAATAATCATATCTTTAATGCCTTTTAAAGCATCCCATGGGTATGTAAATTGCTTTAAATAATCACTTGCTAGTGTGTGGCTTAAATCAAATAAATCATTAATTAAAATCACGTCTTTTCTCCTAACTTTATTGCCTTTAGGGTAAAACTCCCCCTTACCCATAAAAACTATCAAAAAAGGTTAGTAAAGCTGGACGAACCATTTCCTTACAAGTATGGAAACGGCATAGTATTATCAAATCCCTCAATTCCACACATTAGTAATTATACACTATAAAATAATCTTTGTTAATATTTTGTGTATAGCTACCCCTTCCCCCATAAAAATACCCATGAAAGAGAGGTTTTCAGAACGTGGGCGAACCATAAATTCTTAATTTACCCCTCATCATGGGTTAATATTAACATAAGTTTTATATAATGTTAATTTGTTTACATCTTCTCCAAATTTTGTTCTATTTCATAGAGTATTTCAGGAATCATTTTACCTGTAATATAGCTTGCTTCGCAAAGATATACTAATGATAAAGGACTATTCTTAGGAGCATTTGCTTGAATCCTATATCTAAGCTTTGATTCATCAGGAATATCTTTTAATAAGGGAAGAAGGTCTGTATTCTTAAAGTCACATAATGGTCTTTTAAGGCTAACCTTGCATTCACTAAATAATTCACATAGTAAATCATCAAAGCTTAATCCCATTAACTTTAAATACTTCTCAAGTGTAATTAACTTGATACTGTAAGTTTCTGGTTTTAAGGATATGTGATAACTAATATGCCTTAAATAGCTGGTACCTCCTTTTACCTTTGAATTATGAATCGAATCATCAATTAATCTGATGATGTACTCGTTAATCATCAACACAATACTGTTAACATATTGGATTTGATTAAGTTTTTTCATAATCCTCCTTTCCTGATTTATAAAACAGGTTTGTAAAAATTATGAACAAATTATCGTTCATTTATATATTCAGTCTAGTATCATTTTCTGAAATCTGGCAACAAAAAATTTAGGAATTTATAAATTATTTTTTATGCTTCTGATCTGTATCGAAATTATAAATTGCTTTTTTGAGTTTTTGACCACAAAGCTATATACAGAGAACAAAGGAGACATAAAAAATGAAAAAATTACTTACCATTTCATTTTTAGTATTTGCAGTGCTATTTATCACTGCATGTGAACCAAACATTCCAAACATCAATGTTGATAGTGTTGTGGAAGATGTATTAAAGGAGGAAATTAATTTAATTGACAAAGTTTTGAATAAAGAATTCAAAGCTACAAGTTCACCAATAGCAATTGATGATAATCCTGTATTTTCTTTCATTATCATTAAAGATGAAAATGAAAGATACAAATTAACAAGTAAGGAGGGAACTGCTTTTATTACAGTCAAAGATAATAAATACTTTATTGATTCAGAAGAACTAATTATTGAAGCTGATAATAACAGAATCTTGATAGGCAATAAAGAATATGAAGGAACTTAATACTCAACAAAAGATTATTCTTACTCTTACTTTTTCTATCATTATCTTTATTGCGGTTTATCTTTTAGGAATCTTAAATAAAGTTACAGATCCAAATCCTCCTCAATTTGAGGAGGAAGAAAGAGAAGGTTGGTACCCTACTCTTTCTGCATCCTATTGGGTTATAGATGAAGTTAGTAAAAACACAAGGTTAAAAGAACTAGCATATTCAACTATTAGCGCTATTCAATTTTCTGAGTATGATGGGTTTAATAATTTATCCCTCACTCTCTATGGAGAAGCAATTAACTACTACGGTGAGTTATCTCCAGGAGAAAACACATTATGCTTGGATGTTGATGGTGCCCCTTTAGAGCTTTGGTATAGTATTAGTGAGAATAAGACATTTCCAACAGTTACTATTAAAGGCCAACAAGAAAAACTATTTTTCGTGAAAGAAGAATGAAAGCAACAATGAGAGACCATTATAAGTCTCTCATTGTTATAATTATTATTTGAATATCATTTTTAATACTTTCTTTGAAAAAGAAGGGAACCAATACCATAACCTAAATAGAATACTATATGGGAAAGCAGAATGAATTAAGTTTACTTTTTCACTTATTAAAAATTCTATGACATCTTTATTTTTTTCTTTTAAGAAGGTATCGGCCATAATGGCTACAAAGCCTGTAGTAGCATATGAATCTTTTATTAATTGATTATAATTCTCCTTAATAAAAGTAAGTTGTTCTTTTCTTACATAGAAGAAATTATTGATTTTTCTATCAAGGTGCCACCATTTATTTGAAACACTACCAGATCTAATCTCATAAAAATATGTAATAGTTTCATCCATATAGATTTTATTGGCCTTATCCATAAAGCGATAAATAATACCAACATCTTCAAAAACAATTCCTTCAGGATATCTTAACTCTTTAAAAATATCTTTTCTGAAGGCTTTATTACATGACATGCTATTAATATCACCATCAATTAAGGTTCCACGAATTGCTGTTGTCTTATCTATTAAAGAAGATTTCTTTATCTGATGTTTTTCAACTTTTCTATTTTTATCTAAATATTTGTATTCAAATCCAAAAATAACTATATCGACATTTTCTTTCTCAAAGGCATCAACAGCGACTGAACAAAACTTATTAGATACATAGTCATCACTATCGACA
>JAQYFM010000132.1 GCA_028723145.1 Spirochaetales bacterium
TTTGATTACTCTCTATCTGTTGTTGTTGCGATGGAAAAGCGTCTTGACCAACTTAGAAAGAATGAGCTTAGAAACAATGTTGGTGGAGTAATGGTATCTCAAGATGCAGATTCTTGGACAAGTTTAATCTTAACATTTGATGATGATATGAACTTAAAGAGTGCAACAGGTGAGGATATTACTCAAAAGAGCTTTGCCCAATATGATTGGAAAATCGTAAGAGTTATTGGGAATAAATTAAAAGATAAAGATGAAAAAAAGATTTGATTTTACTAAAACAATGATTAAAGAGGCAGGAGCTTTTCTCCTTTCTCATAAATCAGAAAGAGTCAATATTACTGCAAAAAGTGCTAATGACTATGTAACAGAAGCAGATAAAAAGTGTGAAAACTTAATTGTATCTGAAATAAAAAAAGCTTTTCCTCAAGATGGATTTTATTGTGAGGAAAGTGGAACTATTGATAGTTCATCAGGCTATACTTGGGTAATTGATCCAATTGATGGGACAGTTAATTATATGAATACTTTCCCTCTTTATACTATTTCGATTGCACTTAAAAAAGATGATGAAATAGTAATGGGATGTGTTTATGTTCCTGAATATGATGAGCTTTTTTCTGCATTAAAAGGTAGTGGCGCATACTTAAATGATGAGAGGATTAATCAGAGTTCTTTTACGGATATGAAAAAGAGTCTTGCTATCTTAGTTCCACCTCACAGAATGCATGATGAATTACCTTATTACATGACTCGCTATGAAAAGATTTTAAAGGCTGTATCAGATATTAGAGGACTAGGTTCAGC
Organism: Spirochaetales bacterium; assembly: GCA_028723145.1. GTDB lineage: Bacteria > Spirochaetota > Spirochaetia > Sphaerochaetales > Sphaerochaetaceae > Bullifex. The sequence continues at coordinate 805 of JAQYFM010000132.1, forward strand.
TGCAATATCTTTATGTTATGTTGCCTGTGGGCGCTGTAGTATTTATTATGAATTAGGTCTTCATCTTTATGATTTTGCAGCAGGAGCTATCATTCTTCAAGAAGCTGGTGGTAAAATTAAAATAAGTCCAAGAGAAGGTGAAATGTATGATATCACATCATCATGTTCACAATTTTTCGATAAACTATTGGAGTTAACTGAATGATTAAAACTGTCCTATTTGACTTAGATGGAACACTCTTTGACTCATCAAGTGGAATATTCCACACAGCTAACTACACTATGAAAGAGTTAGGGTTTGAAGAGTGTCACGATGTAAATCAATTAAGAAAGTTTGTTGGTCCTCCGCTAAGAGAGTGTTTTAGAATTACATTTGGAACTAAAGAAGAATACTTAGATGAATGTGTAGAGGTTTATCGAAAAGAATATCGTAAGACTGGTATGCACATGTGTTATCCTTATCCTGGTATCATTGATTTACTTAAAGAATTAAGAAAATATGGTATTAAAACAGGGGTATGTACTCTAAAGTATGAAACTTTAGCTGTAGATATTATTAAAGAAAAAGGCATGTTTGATCTCTTTGATGTAATTTTTGGAACAGATAGTAAAGGAAAAATTACCAAAGCAGATTCAATTAATAATGCAGTTAATCGTCTTGGTGTATCACCATGTGATGTTTTAATGGTTGGAGATACATTAAATGATTTAAATGGAGCAAAGGAAGCTGGTGTAAATTTTTGTGGTGTAACATGGGGCTTTGGGTTTGAAAAACCTAGTGATGTTAATTCAGGGTTTGTTGCAGCTAGTACAAATGATATAATAGAATATGTAATAAAGGAGAATCAGATAATGGATATTAAGAAAATTTCAACAACTAAAGCTCCTGCAGCTATCGGACCATACAGCCAGGCTGTAGCAGTAGGTTATTTCGTATTTTGTTCAGGACAAATTCCAATTAATCCTGCAACAGGTTTAATTGTTGAGGGTACAGCAGCTGAACAAGCTAAACAGTGCTTTGAGAATATTAAGGCAGTTTTAGAAGAAGCTGGTACTGATATAACTAAAGTTATCAAAGCAACTGTATTTTTAAAGGATATGGCTGACTTTGTTCCTGTTAATGAAGTTTATGCTGAAGCATTTAAGGAAAGTGAGGTACTTCCTGCTAGATCAGCAGTACAGGTTGCAAAGCTTCCTA